>JBDKTH010000310.1:0-7154 GCA_039680305.1 Thermoguttaceae bacterium
CTGCATCGGAGGGGATGCGGCCGCCTTGGGCGTCGGACAGGCGGGGCAATGGACCGCCGTGGCTCGCGCCGGCACGCCGCTGCCACTGCCGAGCGAGTTGCTGGCGGAGGTCGTGGATCGCGAATCTACCGCGACCGAGGGCGCCTGGGTGGCTTTGCCTGTCAGCTCCCGCCATGCCACGGCCGAAGCCCTGGTTGTGCATTGCCCGCCGGCCGTCAACCCGCGTAAGGCCCTCGTGACGCTGGGGGCTTTGGCTCCTGTGCTTGAGGAATGCCTGGCGGCAATCGCCGATCGGACGCAAAGCCATCGCCGGATCCGGCGGCTGGAGGCGATTCTTGAGATCGCCAACCAGTGGAACCGCACCCGGGAACTCGAACCCCTGCTGGTTCAGATGGCCGAGGCCGCCACGCGCCTGTTCAGTGCCGATCGGGCGAGCATCTTCCTCTGGGATCGGCGCCGTCGGACTCTCGTCGGTCGTCCCGCCCTGGGGATCAAAGGCGGCGAGTTACGCATCCCCGACGATCGTGGTGTCGTTGGCCGGGTGATCCAGACCGGACAGGCGATGCGTGTCGACGCGACTGCCGATGCCACGTTGATCGACCGCCAGGTCGATACGCAGACTGGCTATCGCACCCGGAGCGTGCTTTGCGTTCCGCTCCGCAGCCGTTCGGGCGAGATGTTCGGGGCCTTTGAGTTGATCAACAAGCTTTCCGGCAGCTTTTCTTTGGAAGACGAGACGGGCCTCGTCGAGCTGGCCGCCCACGCGGCAATTGCCCTGGAAAACGCCCAGGATCGCCAGCAGCTCCTCTCGACCAGCCGGCAGATCACCGAGCAGGCGGCCGAACAGGTCCGCATGATCGGCGAGAGCCGGCCGATCATTGCCCTGCGGTCGATCATCCAGCGCGTAGCCACCACGGATCTGGCCGTGCTCATCTTGGGCGAGAACGGCACCGGCAAAGAGGTTGTCGCCCAGATGATCCACTATCTGAGCAACCGCCGTCAAAAGCCGTTTGTGGCCGTCAACTGCGCGGCGATTCCCGATACCCTGGCCGAGAGCGAGCTGTTTGGCCACGAAAAAGGGGCTTTTACCGACGCCCAAGAGACCCGGCTGGGCAAGTTCGAGTTGGCCGCCGACGGGACTCTGTTTCTCGATGAAATCGGGGACCTGAGTCTCAGCGGTCAGTCGAAGCTCCTTCGCGTGCTGGAGGAAAAGGTTCTCGTCCGCGTTGGCGGCTCGACGCCGATCCACACCGACGCCCGGGTTGTGGCCGCCACCAATCAGAATTTGGCCGAGATGGTCCGCCAGAAGCGGTTTCGCGAAGACCTCTATTTCCGCTTGAACGTCGTGACGATGGAGATCCCTCCGCTCCGCGAGCGGGTCGAGGACATCATGCCCCTGGCCGAGCATTTCTTGGGCGACTTCAGCAAGAAAGCCCGGCGGGCCGTGCCGCAGATTTCCCCGGCCGCGCGCAAGCGGTTGGAGGCCCACTCCTGGCCGGGCAACGTACGCGAGTTACGCAACCTCATGGAACGTCTGGCCTACCTCTCGCCCCAGGACACGATCGAGGCGGAGGATCTGGCCTTCATTCTTTCTCCCCGCGGGAACATGACGATGCTCGCCTCGCCGAGTCAACCGCTGGCGGAGGCGACCAGTCAGTTCCAGGTGGAGTATATTAAACGGGCGATCGAGCAGGCCGGTGGCAACATGACCCAGGCGGCCGCCGAGTTGGGGCTGCACCGCTCGAACCTCTACCGCAAGATGCGTCAGCTCAGCATGGCGGTCCCGGACTAGCGCCCCCATTCTTGTGGGGTGCTGGATGCCTCGGTATTCTCGTGGAATTGCGACCAGAATTCTCTTTGGATCCTCTTGAGTCTTTGGCCGATTTCGGTAGGATAAATGACTCACGGCATTAGCCGCAGCCGCCTCCTTAGCTCAATCGGCAGAGCATCTGACTCTTAATCAGAGGGTTGTTGGTTCAAGTCCAACAGGGGGCACCTCAGAAGCCCTTGTAAGACAACAACTTACAAGGGCTTCTTTTTTGCGCCCACAGGAGAGTTTTTGGCTGTTGGTTGTCGAGGAGACGCTGCTGGGCGGTTGACTGTTTCTGGCTGTCAGCAAGTCGGCCAAGCCGTGGGCATCTCTGTGGTCTCCTTGTGCTGTAACCTATTGGGGTGGACTCCTCGGCTGGCGAGTCTCCACAGTCTTCCAGCCGAAGCCAGGATTTGAGGCTCACCGGGGCGGATTAAAGGTAGGATAGTCTTGGGGGGACTCCGCAACCGCGGACGCCGACACCGCGCATGGACTGGGATCAATGCCCCGGTCTTCGTTTTGCTAACCTCTAGCGGGCCGGCGGTTTGCGCCTCGACGGATCTCCGGGGTGACGTGTGCCGGGCGCCAGATGCCTGCCGGAGCTGCTTTGACCCGAGAGACTCTTTCAGGACCCGGAAAACCTGGGCTTTGGAGGCGATTGGGAATTGCGGAGGAAACAAACTCTAGACTCTGGACTTATTTTCCCGCCCGAATCATACTAGCACTCATGGTCGGCTAGCGACTACAGCCCAGTGATGAGCTTTCATGTGAGATTCACGAGAGACGTCCGCCGAGATGCATCGTCTCGTACCTTGTTCGACGAGACGAGGGGGCAGATCCCAAAGAGGCTTCGGCCGGCAATGGTTGTTCGATCTTCCGATTGCCGGACACTTTTCCTTGGCGAGACGGGGTTTGCCCCAAAGGCGTTGGCAAGATCTCGGTTTTCCGGCGAGCACGCCGGGCGGCAAGGCATCTTTAGGTTAACCGGCAACAGTTACTCGAGTGATTGCTAGATCAACGGCCCTCAGCGGTGGCTGTCTCGGCAGGAGATGGCACGGCGAACCGGCAGGTCGATCTGCGAGGAGTATGAGATGAGAAGTCAGGCGTCGTTGCGGAAAGCGCGTGTTGGTCTCGGCCGGCTGAGCAATCAGGAAGAAACTCAGCACTCAACGCATCGCGGCTGGTCGGAACGGATCGCACGCTGGCTGGGCGAGTGGTTCCGCGACCCGCGGGCCTTCTGCCGGATTCCTAGCCACAATCGCGACGCGCGGCGCCTGGCGGCCGAACCCCTGGAACACCGGCAATTGCTGTCGTTGACCAGCGGCGACTTCGGCTTCGCCTTGAACGTTGGGGGATCGAACGACGACGTGGCCTATTCGGTGGCCACCGACACCGCGGGCAACGCCTACGTCACCGGATCGTTCCAAGGGACCGTCGATTTCGGTGGCACGAGCCTCACCAGCAACGGCGGCAAGGACATTTTCGTGGCCAAGTATAGCTCCACCGGAACGCTCGGCTGGGTCAAGAGCGTCGGCGGAGCCACGGCCGACGAAGGGCGAAGCATCGCCTTGGGCAGCGATGGGAGCATTTACGTCACCGGCACGTTCACCGGTGGCGTTGACTTCGACCCGGGAACCGGCACGCAGACGCTGACCGCCGCCGGTGGCGATGACGTGTTCGTCTTGAAGCTAAACTCGTCGGGCGATTACTCGTGGGCGAAACGGATGGGCGGAACCGACGACGACAAGGGCACGGGCATCGCCGTCACGAGCAGCGGCGTTTTTCTGACCGGAACCTTCGAGGGCGACGCCTACTTCAATCCGGGCGTTGAGGCGAGCAAGCGCACGAGCGCCGGCGGGGCAGACGTGTTCGTCGCGAAGCTCAACAGCGCGGACGGCAGCTACGCGTGGGCTCAGGCTGTCGGCGGGATCGCCGATGAGACGGCCGGCGGCCTTGCCCTGACGTCCGACGGGACCGCCGTCTATGCAACCGGTGGTTTCGGCGACCTGGTCGACTTCAACCCGGGAACCGGCACCGACGAACGCTGGGTCAACAGCCACTCCTGCACCGATGTGTTCGTCTGGAAGTTGAACGCCTCGGATGGCAGCTACGTCAGCACGCAGACGTTTGGCGGGAACTATGACGACGTGGGATCCGGCATCGCGGTGGCGTCCGATGGAAGCATTTATCTCACCGGCACCTTCTACGGCACCGCAAACTTCGATCCCGGCACGGGCACAACCCAGCTCACCACGCACGGCGGCGAATTCGACGGCGACGTGTTCGTCGTCAAGCTGAATGCCAATGGCAGCCTTGGCTGGGCAAAGGGGATCGGTGGGACGGACGGCGCGATGGAGGACACCGTCAGCGGTCTCGTCCTTTCCTCCGATGGAAGCGTCTGTCTCACCGGCACCTTCACCTCCAATGCCGACTTCGATCCCAATGCCGGCACGTTCTCTCTCGACAGCGGCAGCATGTTCGTCGCCCGGCTCAAGGCGACCGACGGTAGCTTCCGTTCGGCGCAAGGCTTTGGCGGCGGGAGTTGGGACGCGGTCCACGGTCTCGCTGTGGCGTCGAATGGAAGCATCTACACCGTGGGCAGTTTCTTGGGCACGGCCGACTTCGACCCCAGCCCGGAAACCCATTCGCTCACCAATAGCGATGATGGCAATATCTTCCTCACCAAGTTTGTCTCCCTGACGGCTCCGACGAGCCTCACGGTTTCTCCGCTCCAGCTGGCCGATGGCCTGGCGATCGGCGCCTTTGTCGGCACGTTTTCCACCAATGGTAGTTCGTCGGCTCCGTTCACGTACAGCTTCGTCTCCGGCACGGGGAGCGACGATAACAGCTCGTTCAGCATCGTTGGCAATCAACTGCGGACGAATACTTCCATCAATCAGCAAACCAAGAGCTCGTACAAGATTCGGGTTCGCACGGTCGACTACGCTGGCCAGTCGATGGAGCAGGCGTTCACCCTGACCGTTGTTACTGCTCAGACCTTCTCCGTCGGCAATCGCGTCTGGAACGACCTGGACAGCGACGGGATCCAGGACGCCAACGAGCCCGGCATCGCGGGCGCCGCCGTAGAACTCTATCGCTCGACGGACACCACCGTCGGTAATGCGGATGACGTCTCGATGGGCGTGGTCGCGACCGGCGCGGATGGCAGCTATTCGTTCACGTACGTGTTGACGGGATACAACTACTACCTGGTGTTCCGCGCCCCGGTGGGCTATAACACCGTCAGCCCCAAGGACGCCGGCGGCAACGACACCACCGACAGTGACGCGGATGCCAGCGGCGTAACGGCAATCTTTACGGGCACCGCCGGGCAGAACAATACCAGCCTCGATGCGGGCCTCGTGGGCGCGGCCCAAGGTTTCGGCTTTGCCCTGGGCGCCGGCTCGGCTGGCCAGGACGAAGGACAATCGGTGACCGTTGACGCCGCAGGGAACGTCTACGTCGCCGGCTCGTTCAGCGGGACCGTCGATTTCGATTCCGGCCCCGGAACCTACAATCTCACCAGCGCCGGAAGCAAGGACGCCTTCGTGGCCAAGTATTCGTCGACCGGAGCGCTACTGTGGGCTCGCAGCATGGGCGGCACGAGCAGTGACGAGGCCACCGGGATCGCGGTGGCGGCTGATGGAAGCGTCTATGCGTCCGGCCATTTTGCCGGCACGGCCGACTTCTGCTCCGGCCCCGGCACGGCGTATCTCTCGACCGGCAGCGTCTATAATCACGACGCGTTCGTCCTCAAACTTGACGCCGCCGGCAATTACGTTTGGGCGAAGAGCGTCGGCGGCGCATACGAGGACCAGGCCAGCGGAATCGCCCTGGCGGCCGATGGAAGCAGTGTCTATCTCACCGGTTGGTTCTCCGGGCAAGTCGACTTCGACCCGGGAACCGGCACGCAGTCGCTCACCAGCGCCGGTGGCTACGATGTCTTCGTCCTGAAGCTGAGCTCCGCGGGCAACTACGGCTGGGCGGCAGGCATGGGCGGCATCGATGACGATCAGGCCATCGGCATTGCCGTGGATGCCAGCGGGAATGTCTATACGACCGGGTGGTTCGGCGGCACCGCCTTCTTCAATCCCGCCGGGGATACGGAGGAGAGCAAACTTGTGAACCCCGGTTCCGGCACCTTCGACGTGTTTGTCTCCAAACTGGACTCCAATGGCGTCTATGTCTGGGCCAAACGCATGGGTGGAACGGAAGAAGATCAGGCGTGTGGCATTGCCCTGGCGCCCGATGGAACCGCCGTGTACGTCGCGGGATATTTCGGCGGCTCGGCCACCTTCGGCACGACTCCTACTCTGAACAGCGCTGGTGGTTATGACGGGTTTGTCACGAAGTTGGACTCCGATGGCGACTTTGACTGGTCGAAGAAGATGGGGGGAGGCGGCTACGACGCGGCCAACAGCGTGGCGGCCACCAGCGACGGCGTGTACGTCGGTGGGTACTTCAGCGGCACCGGCACGTTCGGCTCGCTGAATCGGACGAGCGCTGGTGACGATGATGCGTTCGTTACGAAACTGAGTTCGACCGGCACCTTCGCATGGGTTAAGACCATCGGCGGAACCGGCAACGACCAGATCTGCAGTGTCGCGGCGGCGGCCGACGGCCGGGTTTACACCACCGGGAGTTTCATGGGCACCGCCGACCTTGACCCACGGTCGAGCGCGTACAACCTTACCAGCGCCGGCAGCCGGGATTTCTTCCTCAGCAAGTGGAACGCGCCGGGAATCACCATCACGCCGACCAGCGGCCTGACGACCACCGAAAACGGCGGCATCGCCACCTTCACCGTGGTCCTCAACTCCCAGCCCACGGCGGACGTCACGATCAGCATCACCTCGAACGATCCCACCGAGGGCACCGTCAGCGTCAGCAGCCTGACCTTCACCGCCGCCAATTGGAATGTCCCCCAAACGGTGACGATCACCGGCGTGCTCGACGCGTTGGTCGATGGCAATGTGGCCTACAAGATCGTCACTGGTGCGGCGACGAGCACCGATCCAGATTATAGCGGCCTCAACCCGGTCGACGTCGATGTGACCAACCTCGACGCGAATTACGCCCCTACGGACATTGGGCTGTCGGCGACGAGCGTGCTGGAGAACAGGCCGTCAGGGACCACGGTCGGCACGTTCACGACGACGGATCCGAACGGCGCGGGGACGTTTACCTATAGCCTCGTGAGCGGCACGGGGAGCACGGACAACGCCCAGTTCACGATCGTCGGCAACGAACTGCGTACGGCGGCCTCGTTCAATTACGAGACGAAGTCGAGTTACTCGATCCGGGTGCGGACGACGGACTCCGGCGGGCTGTACTACGAAGAAGT
>JBDKTH010000472.1:0-9803 GCA_039680305.1 Thermoguttaceae bacterium
CGCGGCGGCATCCTCTCATCCACACAAAACAACCATTCTACCAACAATCATCGTATTATGAAAGGTTCATTTCGCTAATACTTGGCATTATGAATGCTTATTGTAGAGGCCGGTGTGCTGGTCTCGCAGGCTGATGCTATTTCTCAAGAAAACCGCTAGGTTTGCAGAAATGAGGGAGTGTGGCATGGTGCGCGGGCATTCTTGCCGTCAGTGCCACCATTGCAGAGGGGGAGGCAGTACGCTCTTCACCGACGGTTCGCAACACGTGGTCCGGTGTTCCACCTCCCGTGCTAAGGGTTACGTTGTTTCAGGACTTCTACAGGCAAGCATAACCGGCGCTAATCGTGCCCCGGATGATCGAGAAACTCTCGCCCACGCTCCCTTGAAAGCATGGCCTGCAAGTCGTATCGTTAATGGTTTCAGGTAACGGTCCAATAGCACGAGAGAAGCGATGAACCGGATTGTTGAGAAGTTTCAACTCGCCCCGAACATCCATCAGTTCGTCGTCGAGGCTCCTGGGGTGGCTTCTAAGGCCCAGGCGGGGCATTTTGTGATCGTAATGGCCGAGGAGATGGGGGAACGCGTCCCGTTGACGATCGCTGACTACGATCGGGCTGCCGGCACGGTCACCCTGGTGTTGATGGAAGTCGGAACTTCCTCCCGAAAGCTTGCTCGGCTTGCCCAGGGCCATCACCTCTACGCCTTGATTGGACCGCTGGGGCATCCGTCGGAGGTTCGCGACTTCGGCACTGTCGTGATGGTGGCCGGTGGTGTTGGCACGGCACCCATCTATCCGATCGCCCGCAGTATGCGTGAGGCGGGGAATCGAGTGATTACGATCCAGGGCGCAAGGACGAAGGAACTGTTGTTCTGGCAAGAGAAGATGGCGGCCGTGAGCGACGAGCACATCATCACGACCGACGACGGCTCGTTTGGCCGAAAGTCTCTGGTCACGGAACCGCTGAAGGAACTGCTGACTAAGGACGCCAGTCGGCAAATTGGCTGCGTCTACGCCATCGGGCCGGCCGTGATGATGAAGTTCTGTGCCGAAACCACCCGACCATTCGGTGTGAAAACCATCGTCAGCCTGAACACGATCATGGTCGACGGGACCGGCATGTGTGGTGGTTGCCGAGTTCACGTGGGAGACCAGACGTTGTTCACTTGTGTCGATGGCCCGGAGTTCGACGGCCATCTGGTCGCCTGGGACAGCGTCCTGTCGCGGCAGCGGATTTACCACGCCGAGGAAAAGTGTTCGCTGGATCGCTATGTGGAGCAGTACGAGAAGGTAGGACAGTCATGAGCGACGCGGCCCCGAAGAAACCGATGCAGAAGACCCGGACCCCGATGCCGGAGCAGGATCCCCAGGTGCGGGTCCGGAACTTTGACGAAGTGCCCTTGGGATACTCGCCCGAGCAGGCCCGCCAGGAGGCTTCTCGCTGTCTGGGTTGCAAGAACCCGGCCTGTATGGAAGGCTGTCCGGTAAACGTCGATATCCGCAGCTTCCTGAAGCTGGTCAAGGAGGGCGATTTTGTCGGAGCGGCACGAGTGATCAAGCGGACGAATGCCTTGCCGGCCGTCTGTGGTCGCGTCTGCCCGCAGGAGAGCCAGTGCGAATCGAAGTGCGTGCTGGCCAAGAAATTCGAGGCCGTGGCCATCGGGCGGCTGGAACGCTTCGTGGCCGACTACGAACGCGAGAACAACCTCGTCGAGCTGCCCGAAAAAGAGCCGTCGACAGGCAAGCGGGTCGCGGTGGTCGGTTCTGGCCCTTCGGGATTGACCGTCGCTGGCGACCTGGTGCTCCTGGGCCACGACGTGACGGTGTTTGAGGCCTTTCACAAGCCGGGCGGGGTGCTGATGTATGGCATCCCTGAGTTCCGCCTGCCCAAACGTATCGTTGAGCAGGAGGTCAACTACATGGAACGCCTGGGCGTGAAACTCGAACTGAACTCCGTGGTCGGGGCCTCGGTCTCCATCGAGGAGTTGCTCAGCCAAAAGGGGTTCGACGCGGTGTTCATCGGTGTTGGTGCCGGCCTGCCGGGCTTCATGGGGCTTCCTGGAGAAGATCTTGGTGGGATCTACTCGGCCAGCGAGTACCTGACGCGCAGCAATCTTATGAAGGCGTACCGCTTCCCCGAGTACGACACCCCGGTCGTGCGCGGGCGGGTCGTTTCGGTGATCGGTGGTGGCAACGTCGCGATGGATTCCGCCCGCACGGCTCTGCGACTCGGCGCCGAAACGGTTCAAATCGTCTATCGCCGCTCCCGTGAGGAGATCCCCGCCCGGACGGAGGAGATTCACCATGCCGAACAAGAGGGCGTGGCCTTTCGTATGTTGACCAATCCGGTCGCCTTCGAGGGGGACGAACGCGGCATGGTCAAGCGAATGCAGTGCGTCCGTATGGAACTCGGCGAACCGGACAAGTCTGGTCGGCGCCGGCCGATCACTGTGCCCGGGTCGGAGTTCTACTTCGACACCGATCTGGTGATCGTGGCCATCGGCTCTGGGGCGAACCCTCTTCTGACTAAGGGGACGCCCGGATTGGGCCTGAATCGCTGGGGCTACATTGTGACCGACACCAACGGTCGGACCAATAAGCGAGGCGTCTGGGCTGGCGGCGATATCGTGACTGGCTCGGCAACGGTGATCGAAGCCATGGGCGCCGGCCGTCTTGCGGCCCGCGACATCCATCTGTATCTCTCCGGCAAGGGCGACGCCTGGACCGAAGCCGCGACAAAGGTCGAATAGCCCAGGCCTGACGAATAAGGCAACTCGAAGCACGAGTGGGGGATCCTCATTCGTGCTTCGTCATTTGTTCGTGAGCCTACCTCCCTTGCTCAGCATCCTTGCCGTAACCGGGCGGAAACGGATTGGCGAGATCGTCCTCCTCGAGCAGGTCCTCGGCATAGCCAGGCGGGAAGGGGTTGTCGATCTCGGCCTGCTTTTCGCTCGCCGGTTCAGTCGTGGAGGGGGCTGTGCGCTCTGGAGACGTGGGAGTCCGACGAGACTCCTCGGCTTCTTCTTCCTCGATCACCTCTTCGATCGCCGACTGGCCGCCAAACTGGCGAAGCCAGCGCTGGACCTCTTCTGCCAAGAGTGGAACGTTGGGCTTGACGCGTGTTGCAGGGCCTGCCGTGGCCGGTGTCTTTGCGTATCGGCGATGGATGATTTCGTCGTACCAGACATCGCTGTCCACGGCCCTGGCGCGGCGACGATGAGCGGCCCGTTGGAGACGATGATCGCTGGAGACGACGGTCAGTCGCCGTGGGGAGGTGTCGGCCCGGATCAACTCCTCCAGGAGGCTGTCGGCGTCATCGTACTGGACGGCAAAGCGGACCTTCAGTCCGCGATGCTCCAAGGCGCGCGGGAGCCCCCGGGGCGGTGAGTGGGCGTCGAACACGATCGTGGTCGAGGCGATCTCCGACGGCTCGAGCGACTCGGCCAGGAAGTTCAGCAGCGCCAAACGCGAACGTTCCAAGCTGGTCGCCCCGGTGCCGTGGCCGATGATTCCCACGGCGTTCAACAGGTTGTAGCCATCGATGAGCAAGGACATGGCACCCACCAAAGGCCTGGCTTGAATGCTAGCTGACAGCCCGCACGGCGTGCAGATGTGCGGTCCGCTACCGAGGGAATTTTACGCGTCCGCCCACAATAACCGTAGTGGCGCGACCTTTAAGAGTCCACCCGGCGAAGGGGCTGTTGGTGCTCTTCGAATGGAACTCTGTGGGGCGAACGGTCCAGCAGACATCGGGGTCAATGATGGTTACGTCGGCATCAGCCCCGATCGCGAGAGTGCCCTTGTTGATGCCAAGGGCTTGGGCGGGGTTGATGGTCATTTTGGCCAGGGCGGTTGACCAGTCGAGGTGCCCCGGGTCGATCAGTTTGGTGATGACCAGTCCGAGCGCGGTTTCCAGGCCGACGATCCCAAAGGGGGCCCGGTCCAACTCCTGCAGCTTCTTTTCTGCGGCATGCGGCGCGTGATCCGTGGCGATGACGTCGATGGTGCCATCGATCAGCCCGGCGATGCAGGCGTCCACGTGATCCTGGCCGCGGAGCGGCGGGTTCATCTTGCAGTTGGAGTCGAACGAACGGAGGCACTCGTCGGTGAGGGTGAAGTGGTGCGGGGTGACTTCGGCGGTGACGCGAACGTTGCGGCGCTTGGCTCGGCGAATGGCGTCGACGCTTCCGACGGTGGAGACATGCATGATGTGCAGTCGGCCACCGGTCGCTTCCGCCAACGCAATGTCACGGCTTGTCATCACGTCTTCGGCCGCTGCGGGGAACCCGTTGAGGCCGAGGACCATGGAGACGAGGCCTTCGTGCATCACGGCGTTGTGGGTCAGCTCACGGACCTCAGGGTGATTCAGCACGGGTTTGTCGAACATCAGGCAGTATTCGAACGCCCGACGCATCAGCTCGGGATCGTAGACCGGGGCTCCATCGTCGCTGAAAGCCACGGCCCCGGCCTCGACCAACTGGCCGATCTCTGCCAGTTCCTTGCCGTCGCGGTTCTTGCTCACGCAGGCGATCACGAACACATTGCAGTTGTCCGCCCGGGCGGCCTGGTGGTGGACGAATTCGACCATTGCCTGGCTGTCGATCGGAGGGTCGGTATTCGGGCAGCAGGCGATCGAGGTATACCCTCCGGCCAAGGCCGCGGCAGTGCCGGTTTCAATCGTCTCGTCTTCTTCGCGGCCCGGTTCCCGCAGATGGACGTGCATGTCGATGAGGCCCGGAGCGACGATCTTTCCGGAAGCGTCAAGGATCTGCTCGTCGCCCTGGGGCACGGCATCGTAGGCGGCAATGCGACCGTTTTCGATCAACAGGCTGGTCACGCGATCGACCGATTGACTCGGGTCAATCACGCGGCCGTTTTGGATCAGGATCTTGGACATAAGAAGGCTTTCTCGCTAGTTCTTTGTGCCGCTGAGCAACCAGAGGACGGCCATGCGCACGGCCACGCCGTTGGTCACTTGTTCGAGGATAGCGGATTGAGGACCGTCGGCCACGTCGGGCGTCACCTCAACCCCTCGGTTAATCGGGCCGGGGGCCAAGATCAGGATGTCATCCTTGGCCCGCGCCAGCCGCTTGCCGTCCATGGCGTACAGCAGGGCATATTCACGCACCGAGGGGAACGGCCGGGTGGTCTGACGCTCGAACTGGATCCGCAACAAATTGAGCACATCGACGCGGGGAAGGATCTCGTCGAGACTGAAGGAAACCTCGACCCCCAGTTCCTCCCAGCGACGGGAAACCAGCGTTGACGGGCCGCAGACGATCACCTGGGCTCCCAGCTTCTTCAGCCCCCAGATGTTGGATCGGGCAGTTCGGCTGTGGGAAATGTCGCCCACCAGGGCCACCGTCAGGCCGTCGAGTCGACCGCGACGCTGACGAATCGTCAGGATGTCCAGCAGACCTTGAGTCGGATGTTCGTGTGCGCCGTCGCCCGCATTGACGACCGAGCACTTAAGGTTCTGGGCCAGCAGGTGCGGGGTGCCGGGCGTGCGATGCCGGACCACAACCATGTCGACGCCCATCGCCTCGATGTTCTTGGCCGTATCGATGACCGTCTCCCCCTTGGAGAGGCTGCTTGTCGCGGCCGAGAAATCGACCGCATCGGCCCCCAAGCGGCGGGCGGCCAGGCCAAAGCTGGTCCGGGTACGCGTGGAGTTTTCGAAGAACAGGTTCACACAGGTCTTGCCGGTTAGTAGCGGGACCTTCCTCTGACCGGTGGTGATGACCTGCTTAAATGCCTCCGCTTTGTCGAGAATCAAGGTGATCTCTTCCGCCGACAATTCTTCCAGTCCAAGGAGGTGTCGGCGAGTCCAGGTCGCCGGGACAGTTCCCAGTTCCATCGTTGTGTCGTTCATCAGCGTCTTGCTCTAGGGGGCGGCCTCCAGCGGACGCTCGTGCGCCGATCTTCCAGAGGCCACTTGTCGCGCTTGGCTGATTCTAGGAGGGATGATGGAATGCTGCAAGCAGGGCCCGCACATTCGATGCGACTTTGCGGGCAATCGGGCT
Organism: Thermoguttaceae bacterium; assembly: GCA_039680305.1. Lineage (GTDB taxonomy): Bacteria > Planctomycetota > Planctomycetia > Pirellulales > Thermoguttaceae > JBDKTH01. The sequence continues at coordinate 6,022 of JBDKTH010000472.1, forward strand.
TCGGAGCCCATCCGATGGCCTTGGCCGCTGCGCGGCGGCAGCTTCCCAGGCAGCCTCTTAGAAAAGGGCGGTATGGCCCTCGCGCGAGTCAGTTGCCTCTGGCTGGGGGAATGATCCCGAAAGCCGCCTCCGCAGCCGGCCGGCACTCCGCCGATTGCCCCCAGGTTTAGCGAGAGAATTGTGGAAAGTGTCACGTGTCGTGATGCAAATTCTGCGTCGCGGTGCACATTCGCAAGTAACTGCTGTCGCGATAGTTGCATTTACGCGAAGAGACGCAAGTGAACTAACCCGAAAGTGGGGAGGTGTTGCATAATTCATGGGTCACTACCTATTTCGGACAGGTATGTACCACCTAGGCTTACCTCCCCCCGCATGGTTTCCGTGTTCCGAAAGTCCCTGGCTCGTGCTCGACAAGGAGCACGAGCCATGCGCGTAGCCGCCCTCAGCGTCTGGGTCGGGCCGGGCAGCCGTACGCCGAGCGCGAGGGCCATTTCTCAAAAGCGTCAATTGTCAAAGATCCAAGCGGCTCGCCTTCTCGGCTGCCAGGAATCAGCCTAGCAGAACGGCTGGCCCAAATTCAACACGATTTGACGATCGCGATGAGAAGGGACGAAGGACCGACGGCGGTGTGACGCACAGGGTGCCACTGGCGTAGATCATTGGTGGGGAGATAGAAGGGTTTCGTACGGTTAGATCTGGAAGGGGGGAGGGACCGGAATAATCGAACGTCATCCCCCCAGAGTTGGCGACGAATCGGGCTCAGTAGCGATAGGTCGAGGGGATTTCTCCCGGTTTCCGGGAGATCACGACGTAGATTTCTTTCAGGAGTGCTGCTGCATCGAGACAGGGGTGGCCTATTGGCATTCGTCGAGAGAGCGATCAGCAGGCACTGAGAGAGAGCGAAGGATCTATTCATGTCCGTTGTGGTTGTTGACATTTCTTTTGCCCTGATCATCGCCACGGCAGGCGCTGTGGCAGGATGGTGGCTGCGCGGCAGCACGATTCGTCGCGAATCGCGCCGAAACGACAACGAGAGTCGGCGCAACCGTGAAGTGTTGGCCAAGTTGTACGAACTGGCCGCGCGCGTGGCAGCCGACGTCGGGCAGCACACCAACCGAGTGGAAGAGATCAACGAGGAATTGGCCTCGGCCAAGACCCAGGAATCGGATGTCGTTGTTACGGCGGTTGCCCGGTTGATCCAGAACAACGAGCAGATGCAGCGCCAGTTGGCCACCGCCCAGGAGCGGCTGCGCGAGCAGGCCCGACAGATCGAGTTCAGTGCGGCCGAAGCCCGCACCGACGCCCTGACCGGGCTGGCGAACCGCCGCGCGCTAGACCAGGAAATCGCGGGGCGTCACAGCGAGTTCCATCGCGAGGGCAAGAATCTCTCGCTGGTGCTGATCGACGTCGATCACTTCAAGCGGTTCAACGACACCTACGGACACCAGGCCGGCGACCGGGTGCTCTGCGGCTTGGCCCAGGTGTTTCTCCAGGAAGCAAGGGAGTTGGACCTCGTTGCGCGGTACGGCGGTGAGGAGTTCTCGCTGGTGCTTCCCGAGACCACCGTCGTTGAAGCCGTGAGATTCTGTGAGCGAATTCGCAAGGCGGTGGAGAGCAAAAGCTTCCACTTCTCCGGAACCGATCTTCGCGTGACCATCAGTGTCGGTGTGGCCCAACTCCGTGCCGACGAGGAGGTCGCGGCGTTGATTCAGCGGTCGGATGCGGCGCTCTACGCCTCGAAGGAAGCTGGCCGCAATCGAACGTACTGGCACGACGGCCAGACGTCGCATCCGGCGGTGAACGAAGCGGCGCCGCAGGCGAAGCCTGAGAGGGCCAAGGCGACCAGTCCGGAGCCCGCTGGGCGTTGCGAGGGGAACCGCGAGATGGCGGTCAAGCCCGTGCCCACGCAGCCCCTGGCCCCGCCTCCTGTCGAAGCCACCGGCGACAACCAGAGCAATCTCTGCAACCGCACGTCCTTCTGTATGGTCCTCGGCCGGCGTCTGGCCGAATTCCGGCGTGGCGGAGAACCGATGTCAATCGTCCTGCTGCACGTCGACGGCTACGAACGAATCGTCGGCAAGTTCGGCACGCAAGCCGGAGAACTGGCGATTCGGGTTACGACTCAGTTCCTCACGGCCTCCTTCCGGGAGATGGATCTGGTGGCCCATTTTCAGGACGCCACGTTTGCGGCCCTGCTGCCAAGCGCGAAGATCTCCAACGCGGTCAACGTGGCAGAACGCCTGCGTCAGGCGATCGCCCGTTGCAAGTTCCCTGTGGGGAACGATCGATTCCAGTTCACGATCAGCCTGGCCGGTGCCGAAGCCTCGCCCGACGACGACACCGAGCGACTCCTCGCCCGGGCCTATGACGCCCTGGAAGAGGCGATCAAGGCCGGGGGGAATCGGACCTGCCTCCACAACGGGCAGTGGCCGGAACTCGTCGCGAACCTGCCGCAGACAGAGGGCGCCGCGGTACGCTAATTGAACTTGCGTGAGTCAGGGAGGAGCGAAATCGTCGCGGTAGGGCGGTGCCGAGCTTGCGAGGCCCGCCACTCGACTAGTTCTGCTCGTCAAAACCGATCAGAACGCTCAGCACACCACTCGCCACCGCACGCTGAACAAACGCATGATCAGGCCGAGCAGGATCATGTCGACGAGCAGATAGCAGAGCAGGAACTCTGGCGCGGTCAACGTCGCCCATCCCGGGATCTGCGCCGCCTTCGTCGCCAACTCCGTGGCGGTGTCCAAGTGCAACGGCAGACTGAAGGCCGCGGCGAACGGGCTGACGAAGAGAAACTCCCGGAGCCACAGCGTCCCCGAGGCGCCGGGGAAGAACAGGTCTGCAAACAGCTTGGCTGCCACCGGAAGAGCGAACAGGAGGCAGAGCATCAGATATGCCGTCATCATGCTCACTGATGTCTTCCGGAAGATCACCGAGCAGAACATGGCCACTGTGGTCGTAGTCAGACTGGAGACCAGGATGATGGCCAGATAGCCGAGCATGGTCAGGGTATCGGTCCAGTAGGTCCATGGCGGCAACAGCCAGGCCAGGAGGAGCGGCCAGACGAGAAAACTCGTCAAGACGATCGAGACCCGCAGGCTCGATAGCATCTTCCCCGAGAGGATCTGCCAGGGCGATAGGGCCGTTGTCAGAAGCAACTCCAGCGTTTCACGCTCCCGTTCGTTGGTTACGCTGCCGGCGGAGAACACTGGCCCGACGAGCATGTTGAAGACCAACACATAGCTCGTGTACCACGGGGCCAACTGCGGTTGAATGTATAAGCAGACGGCCATCACGACCAACGCCAGGCCCATGCTCAGCTGGATCACCAGACGGAGCATCAAGGTGCCGTGGCCGAACAACTCGCTGCGCATTTCCTTGTCGTAGATCGGGTTCGCGCGATCCCGCTTCAGGTCCGTCCGTTTCGGCGGGGCGTAGAGCTTGTCGGGGAACTGGTCGCTGTGGATGATCATCCCCACCGCTTCTCGCTGCTCCTCTTCCAGGTCGACCACTTCCTGCGCTTCGGCGCCCACGTCGGGCGGATAGGTCAGACGCTGGCAGATCGTGCGCATCATCACGAAGCAGGCCGCCAGGCAGGCCGCGGGGAAGAAGCCGGCCAGCATGATCAGGCGGAAGGAGGCCGCCGCCTCGAAGAGCCGGTAAAACACCACGCCGAACAAGGCCAGCGGCAGGATGAGCAGATACGAGACGACCACCGAGGCGATGGTCCGTTTGAAATAGCTGCTGGCCGTCAGGCTGATCATGCCGAACGTCACCACGGA
>JBDKTH010000405.1:0-1650 GCA_039680305.1 Thermoguttaceae bacterium
GGCACGCTGCAGGTGAAGCTCTGGTCCGAACCCGGCCTCGGCGTGGAGCCCGAGATGGCTTTTCTCGAAAAATGCACGCTGCAACGGGCGAAGGTCTAGACGACCGAAACGATAGGATCATGCCCCATCCCGATCGCTCGCTTCCGCTGGAGATTATTTCCGAGGTAGACGTTTCCCCGGAGTTGGATCGCGCGATTCGGCAGCTGCTGTGCGAGTGTTTTCCGCCCGACGTCGAACTGTTCTCCCGCGAGCGTCATTGGCACCACGCGGTCCCGGCCTACTCGGTGCTCTGCCACGACGCGGACCGGCTCGTGGGACACGTGGCGATCGTCGATCGGCAGATCACCTGCGACGGCCAACCGGCCCGGGTCGCGGGGGTGCAAAGCCTGGCGGTAGCGTCTCTCTGGCGTCGTACCCGACTGTCTCAGCGGCTGATGATCGCGGCGATGGACGAGGCCCGGCGACGGGGCCACGATTTCGGCCTGTTGTTCTGCGTGCCCGAACTGGAGCGATTTTATAGTGCCCTTGACTGGCAAAAATCCAGTCCGCCTGTACGCATGCTCGACGAGCAGGGCAGGGCAGCCCCTCTTCCTGCCAAGAACATCGTGATGCACTTCCCGTTGGCGGGCCGTCCTTTTCCGTCCGGCCCCATCGACCTTCGGGGGCCCGACTGGTAGGGACCCGTCCAGAAATAGGTTGGAGAATTGAGCTGCTAGAAAGAGAGAATCCGCCGAGCCTTCGACGCTTGGCAATCCATGACCAACGGCGAATTCTCTCTTTCTATTGGGGGACTGGTGGGATTCTTGGGCAGTCTTCCCGGGAATTCGTCGTTCATCAATGAAGCAACTGCCGCCACCCCCAGTGCAGACTTCCGGTGTTTTCCCACGGCAGTTGCTTCATTGGTAGCTCAATTCTCCAACTTATTTCTGGACGGGTCCTAGCCTTTTCTCCGACGCGGTTTCCGTCTACACTCTAGGGATGGAGGATCGCAGCGATGGGGGCACCGACCAGGATGAGAAAAACGGGTCAACAGAATCGCGGTTCGGCAGACGTGTCGGCCGCATCGCATCCGGAAGAGGCGAGTCCTTGGTTCGTCTCGCGGCGGATGGTCGTCTTCACGATCCTCCTTCTCCTCTTGGTCACCTTGCCCGGCTGTCGCGGCTGCCGGCGGTCCACGGCCCAGACGCCGGAAGAGCTCGAAAAGGAGCTGGAAGAGCGGAAGGCGAAGCTGGCCAAGGAGCGCAAGCCGGACCTGCAGATGGAGAAGCTTCGCTGCTACCCCCACGAGCCCAAGGCCGATCGCACGTGGTGCAAGCCGGGACACTGGACCTGTAGCTCACTGGCCGCCAAGGCCAACAACTTCGACCTGCTCGGTGAGTTGGAGACCGTGGTCACCGATGGCCGGGGCAATCCGGCGGGGCTGGTGGGGATGCCGTTTTCCCTGCAAGGCTCCCGGTCGATCACACTGGCCAAAGGTCAACGCAAGACGTTCGATCCGATCTTCTTCATTCCCGCCAACGGCCGGCAGTCGTTGCTCTCCTATCGAATCACCATCCGCAAAGGCGGCCGGGGAGGCGAAGAGGCCAGCCAACTGGTCTCGCTGATGCCCGGCTACCAGTACCATTTCGCGGTCCTGGCGCGGACGCCGGG
>JBDKTH010000695.1:0-3842 GCA_039680305.1 Thermoguttaceae bacterium
GTTGTACATCGTCAGCGACCAGAAGCCGTTGACCGGGGGAGTCTGCCCCTTGGCGAAGTGCAGCACGTACTTGTTGGCGCCGTCATAGGGCTGACCGTCCGCATCGACCTTCGAGGTCGGGTAGACCGCATCCTGGGACCGGTTGGCGCCAAGGCCGATCGCGGTGATGAAGGCCCGCTGCAGGTAATCGGTACCGTAGGTTCCGGTCTTCAGTGAGAAGGTCCAGCCGTTGACTTCGGAGCCGGCGTTCTTGAAGTGGGCCCTGATCTTCTCCACCGCTGCCTTGGGGACGCCTGCGAGGCCCTTGGCCACGGCCGGGTCGAGCTTCGCGATGTCGAAGTCCCGCCCCGGGATGATCCCGATCTTCGCCATTTTCTCGACCATCGGGGCGTCCTGGGGCATTGGTGGATTGTCCTTCAAGAGCGTCGCCAGGAGATGGAAGTAGGCAGACGCATCGAGCCGGTCCACCTGCTCCCGCGTTGGGGTCTTCATGTCGACGCTCGGGTCAACCTTGCCCGGCGGCGGGGTGTAGAGCTTGTCGTAGGCGCTAAGCGGAACCACTGCGAGTTGGTCCTGGAACGCATGCGCCGCCTTGTAGTCCTCCGGGGTCCCCGTGCAGTAGGTGCGGCCGAGGATCCACACCATGTTGGTGGGCGATTGATACTCGGTAACGCCCGCGGGCAACGGGCCCTTCCAGCCCGGGCCGGTGATGGCGTACGTCTGGGCCTGGGTGCCGGTGGTGCGCGTCCCCGGAACCTGGAACACGTCCGTCCAGCCATCCAGCATCGGCATCAGGAAATAGCGGCCCTTGGCATCCGGAATGCTCAGGATGAACGGCTCCTTGGAGAGGTCCAACCAGGCCAACGAGTAGAGGGTGTCCGCGTTAGGGGCGGTGACCTCCTGATCCGAGGCGGTTGGATAGGCCCTCAAGTTGGCGAACTGCCCCATGGGGGCGTACTTGCCATCCGGGGCGGCCACGTTGGTCATCACCCGCCGCGTCATCTCCATCGTGACCAGCGGATAGCCGTAGATGTAAGCCTCGGTACCGATGGCAAAGGCCTCCTCCTCACTAACCGTGGCAGCCGGGCTCGCCGACGGCATGCTCATCAGCACGCATACCAGACCGATCGCAATCGAGCCGAGGAGGCACCGATCTCGCAAGGGCGTCTTTGACGGAATCATGTCTTTCCTCCTTGTGTGATGGATTGGTTCAAGCCAGAGCCCCCCGGCCCCGTATCCCCGATCATTCGATCAGAAGGATGCGCGACGCCGATCGTTTCGTTCATCGCGGCCCGCGCCCTTCGGGGCCTCGACTCGGGGTCCCTCCGGGCACTTCGTCCGGCACGGCTCGCTCAGGAATCAGCCCTCGACAGCGGCGATGGTTGGCAGCGAAGCGATGGTCGAAAGGCCTCCGACTTCGGAAGACGACGAATTATAGTGTCCCCGCCACCCCGGGAAACAATCCATCCGAGGAACCGGCCAGCGTTGCCGGTCGTAGCCACGACACGGCGTCGTACTCACCGCGGCGCCCCTGTCCCTTTGAGAGCTCCTGCAAACGAGCCCATCACATTCCGGACGATCTGTCGCATCTGAGACACCGCGAGGACCTGCAAAGGACGCTTTCCTGTCGCGGCCTTTATCTGGTGCCGCAACAGGCGTAAATGCGGAAGATGAGCGGTGATCAAGGAGGGGTATCGTGATGCAGAAGAAGGGTACCGTGTCTGCACCGGCTAGACTCGGCATAAATACCTTCACCGCATAATTCCGCATGTCGGTCGGCGTCAGGCACACGTAAATTCGCACCAACTCCGACAAGTTCAGCACGGCCGCACCTCCAGCACGGCCAGCACGTCGGCCAAGGTTTGCCGATCAAAGCCCACCGGCACCCGCACCGTGCGGCCTTGTTCCAAGACGATCTCCACCCCGCCCGGCCCTTCGGTCCTGCGGGGCTCCACCACGCGCACGGGCAGAAACGAGGGCGTCGGGCCATCCCACCGGGACCTCTGCTGCGGCGATCGCGCGGATGGCGTCGCGAGGCTTGCCTGGGCTCGGATGGCGTTCCCTACGCCCTGGCCGTCACGTCGCGCTAGTTCCCGCCGCCAGAAATAGAAGGCCGATTCTCGCACCCCCTCGTCGCGGCAAAAGGCCCGCACCGCCTTCCCGCTTTCCCTCCACCGCCGCATCACCTCTTCCCAATCCCTTTGTCTCTGCGGATCGCTGCGTCGAATACGCTTCTTCATGTCCGGGCTCCTGAGGTTTCTCAGGCCGAGACCATCTCGGCCGATCAACCCCAGCCTACCCCGCCTCACAAGACGTGTTCGGCCGGACGCTTACGCTAAGTTCGTGCCTGGAGGCGTCGGGCCTCAACCGCGTCGAGGCCCTGACGCCGGGCCTATCTTCGTTCTAGGAGAACGTGGCCAAGATCAAGCTCGCGCCGGTGGACACCGTGTCCAGTGGCCATCCCAACACCGAGGCATCCAGTCTAGATCCGGCGATCCCCGCCGCTGCCCACGTCGAACGGTAGACCATGGGACTGACTGAGTAATTGATAACTCAATCGCGCACTGGCACGGAAGAACGGGCTCTCGTCTGCTTGCCCCACCAGCATCGCTGGCAACGAGCCACCAGCGATGGAGAGTCGGCATGTCTGACAGGCTAAATCCAGCCCTCGATCCACGGCAGATTCCTTGAGCCCCCGTCTATGCCCAGCGGAAGGGCAGGGCTCAAGCTCTAGCTCTGGGAGGATTCGTAGTGACCGCACTTGAGACGGCACGACGCTACGTCGCGTTATACCAACGCTGGATCGCCGCCGATCTGGAGGCCCTCCGGGAAGCCCAGGAGGCCGCGAAGCAGTGCGAAAAGGCCGGGCTGGCCGAGGCTGCGGCCGTCCACCGAGAGACGGCCCGACTCTGCGAAGATCTCGTCGAGATCCAGCGGCGGATTCTGGCACGCTGGCAGGTCCACTTCGACCGCTGCCAGCGGATTGCCGAGCGGGGAGGCGAGGCCGAGGGGCTGCCCTCGGCCTGAAAAGCCACGGCTACCCAAGGACCGGCCTGTGGCCGGTCTTTCTTTTAGGATTCGCCCCCACGGCTCCCAAAGGTAAAGAGAAGACCGCCCGGTTGCTCGGGCGGTCGTGAAGCGATCTCCCGGCGGCTGCAGCCACCCGCGGATGGCCGCAGCCGCCGGTCACGTCACCGCCCCTAAGCCGGTCGCCCGAGGTCGTTTGGGCCGCTTCAGGCGACCGTGTCGTCTCAGCGTCGACTGCGCCGAATCCTGGGCGCTTCGCCGGGCAGTTGACTTAGGTCCAGATAGGTGTAGATGGAAGATCCGGGCACGGACCGAAACCCCAACTGCCCCCAGTACTCTGCCAGTTCCTCCTGTTCTTCGGCCAAGGCTTCGTCCTGGACCTGGGAGGTCTCTGCACCTTCTTCCCCGAGCGGTTCGCTCAGGGAGGCCAGTTCCGCCACGGCAACTTTCCACCCGTGGCCAAGCCACCGCAGAATATGCCAAGTAGCCGCTCGGTCAAGGTTGTAGCCCCGGAACTCGGGAAGCAGGGAGACCCTGACCAGGCAGAGGACGCCCTCGCCGGGGCCCTGGAGTTCCAGATCGTCACGCAAATCATTGGTGACGGGATCGACCACGGCGCGGACCAGGCGAGCACACTTCTGGTCCTGGGCCTCGGCGGCCACAAACGGGTTGACGGCATCCGGGGCACCGGATAGCGGCACCAACCAGCCGGTGATCTGGCCGGCCGGTTCCTCGTGGGCCTCCTCCCTGATTCTCAAGACTTGCCCGACAAACTGGCGCACCCAGGTCTCCGAAGTGTCGCGGGTGTTAAGAGG
>JBDKTH010000813.1:0-17835 GCA_039680305.1 Thermoguttaceae bacterium
ATCGCCCTTCACGGTCCCTGCCCCGCCGTGAAGGGCTTTTTGTTGGCGAGGGGTAGGGCGGGTGGAGATCCACAATCCCAACGGCCCCGGACCGTTTCGGCAGCACGGCCCGTTTTTTCGCACCCGAATAGGTTTTGCAGCCGACGAGACGGGGATAGCTGGTCTACTCTCTCCACGTCCAAGAGATCCGAACCACACCGCAAGCCCGCTCACGTGGCCGCAAAACCGTGAGGGGGTCAGGGGGAAGGGGCCGGGTGAGAGCGGTCGCCCCGGGCTGGTGGACCGGTTCGGCTACCTGTTCCACATTCTGGCGAAACTGCCTAGGGGAGTGGGGCCAGAAGTCCGTGGCCCCAAAGATCAGGACCGCAACAGCCACCTCGCTCACGCCCCGTCAAGTTCTGACATGGGGGCCATCGGCCCGGAGCGCAGACCGTTGGTCATTTCCCACTTTTTCCCACACTAAAAAAGGGGGAGAGTTGCGGGAACCGGCGATCCCCTCGGTTTGCATCATCATGGCTTTGCCGAACTCACCCTGATCTGGTCCCGGGAAGCTTACCGGTAAATACCGTTTTGCGCCGTGTCGCTACCGTCAATCCTCGGGAAAACAGGGCATTGCAGAAGACGGCTTGCAAAAGCCGATGAGAGGGCTAGAATCGCAAGAAACCCCGGGAAAACGGGCTATTTGGCGGTGTTTTTGAACGCTCTCAAAATCCAGTAGTAGCAATACTGTGTGGGTTCAAGTCCCACCTCCGGTACTTCTAAGTTGTTTTTCTAAAAAGACTTACAACCGTTTTGCAGCCCTGTAGCGATGGGTTGCAAATCTGCCGCCAACCGGCGATTCGTGGCCGGGTTCTGATGCGGTAGGCGTGGGCCTCTCCCACCCTGCTTCAGCTATCTGTCTGGGCCGACCTGCTCGTGGCTAAACAAGACTTCAAGCCGGATTTTCCTGATCGGGAATACTGCTTCTGGATCGGTGTTGTGTGATGACTTCACGAGAGTGTCAAGCAAACGAACACAACACTTGTAATAGCAAATGCTTGTGGCGATGTAGCCGTCGTTTCCGCCACTGCTCCGGCTTCATGCTCTGCTCGCCATATTCCCGTTCGGTATAATCCCAGCTTGACGTTCGCAGAAACCGATGTAGACTTGAAGGTATTCCCGATCGGGAAAACAAGGCTGCAATACCCTTGAACGGACTGGTCGATTCGGTGAACGACGTTGCCGCTACAAGCTCCAAGAAGATCGGTGAGATGGTTCGCCAACGACGACTGGCAAACCATCTCACCCAACGTCAGTTGAGCGAACTGGCCGGGGTCGGGCTTCGGCTGGTCTCGGAGTTGGAGCGAGGCAAAGCCACGCTTCGCATGGATGCCGCCAATCGAGTGCTGGCGGTGTTCGGCATGATGCTCGGACCGGTGGACGCACCTCGCAGTGGAGGCGGTGAAACATGAAGCGGCTCGGACAAGTGAAACTCAGCGGAAGATTGGTTGGCACCATCGAAGAGGATGATGGCCAAACCGTCTTCACGTACTCGCCTGACTGGCTCTCTCAGCCGGATGCGTTGCCGGTGTCGCTCACGCTTCCTCTGCGTGCGGAGCCTTATGTGTCGCAAGGACTTCATCCGTTTTTTGAGAATCTGCTGCCCGAAGGTTGGCTGTTGGATGTGACGACCAAGAAGTTGAAAATATCGAAGGACGATCCGTTCGGCCTCTTGCTGGCCACTTGCCGAGACTGCGTGGGGGCCGTCGAGATCGAGGCCGTCAGTTCGGTGTAATCATGACGACGTGCCGCATCTGCTTGAAACCCACGGCCAAAGACTTCGACTACCATGCCGAGTGTCTGGAGTCGCTGTTCGGCACTCAGACGCTTCCCGTCTTGGACATCGAGCTTTCCAAGATGATGGGCCTGGCCGCTGAGATGGCGGGCAAGATGTCCATCTCCGGCGTTCAGGAGAAGGTCTCGCTGCGGCTCTCGGACGACAAGTCTCGTTTCGAGATCGCTCCGACCGGTGGCCGGTATATCCTGAAGCCCGAACCTTCTCGTTTTGCCTTTGTCCCCCAGAACGAACACCTGACCATGCGGCTGGCCGAGTTGGTGGGCATCGAGGTGCCGCCGTTCGGACTCGTCGAATTGAAGGACAAGGCGATCGCCTACGTCATCAAACGATTCGACCGGTTGGACGACGGTACGAAGCTCCAAGTCGAAGACTTCTGCCAGTTGGCCGAAAAGCCGATACGAGACAAGTATCAAGGCTCCGGGGAACTGTGCGTCCGCATTCTGCGGAAGTACGCCTCCGAGCCTCTGATCGAGATTCGCAAGCTGTTCAAGCTGCTGTTGTTCAGTTGGTGGGTCTCCAACGGCGACCAACACCTCAAGAACTTCTCGCTCATTCGCACGACCGAAGGCCGTTGGCGACTTGCTCCGGCCTACGATCTGGTCTGCACCCGCCTGCCGATCCCCTCGGATCGGGACTTGGCTTTGCCGATCTGTGGCAAGAAAAGCAATCTCAGCAGACAACTTTGGTTCGCTTTCGCCGAGTACAGCCAAATCCCCGAACGGGCTGCGGCCAGGCTGCTCCAGGAACAAATGGACGCCCTGGAACCTTCTCTCCGCTTCATCGGAGCCTCGTTTCTGCCGGACGAACTGAAGTCCCAGTACCAGGACATCGTTCGGCAGAATACCGAGCTACTCCGGTAGTCGGCAAAGCTACCGGCTCCCGGCCCACGCCAAGGCGATCCCCGGCCGGGCCGGGCTGTTCCCTTCGGCAGAATTCCGGGGACACGAGCTGAATTCCGGGAACTGAATTCCAGGGACACGAACTGATTATGGCCGTTTGAGTAATTTGGATGGATGGCCTGGTTTTCCAGGACGGCACCTGCGGCCGAGCGTTCGCTCCAGACGCTCGACAAACGTCGCACTGCCCAAGGGGTGGCCGGTACGCCTCGCCGATGGCTCGCGTCAACCCGTCCTCCGACTGCGGTACGCCGATCAGACGGATATGATTGGGCATCAGGCAATAGGCCCAGATCGCCACCTCACGCTCGGCACACCACGTGGCCATCGGCCCCACATAGGCCGCGTAGTCTTCGTCACCAAAGAAGGTCTGCTGCCGATGGTTCCCACGCTAGGTGACGTGATGCGGCAGCCCGGGAATGACCACTCTCGCCAGTCTCGCCATGCCAGCAATCTACCGCCTCTTGCGCAGTGTATCAATATCGGGTCGTGTCCCCGGAATCTGCGCCGTGTCCGGAACCTGTCACCCGGAATCTGTCAAACGGTTCCCGGTTGCACGCCCACCATCGCGATGCTATCCTCCCGGGCGGCGTGATGGTAGGCCTATTTCGTGGAAAATGGGTAGGAGGGCATCTGCGTCCGAGGTGTATCGTAATGGCCAGAGGGCGGTATCTTACGAGAGGGCAGGTCTTGATCGAGGAGAGTAGCGGCGTGGGCTTTGCAAAGGTCTTCAGCGGTGCGGTTGGTGTGGGGCTTGGGATGGCGGGGTTAGTCCTTCTCTGTTTGGGATACGGAGGATGTGCGGCTCGACAGGCGGCCCGCGAATCGCAGGCCTGGCAGGAAGAACTGGAGAGAGCCAGATCGAAAGCCTTGGCGTCATCGCAGCCTGCGGCCATGCGAGATGCTGCCCGGCCAAGTCCGCAGGAAGAACGTCGCCTAGAAGCCGCGTCCAAGAGCCGGGGAGTTACCAAGGCGGCTTATGACCGGATCCATAGAGGCCTGACCTACAGCGAAGTGGTGGAAATCATCGGTGAAGAGGGCGAAGAGCTTGCCCGCCCTACTGTGATGGGAGTGGAAATCTGCGTGATATACCAATGGAAGACCGCGACCGGCCAGACCATGAAGGGGTACTTCCAATACGGCAAGCTCTTTCAGGTGGATCAACTGGACCCCGAATGATCATCACCGATTCTCTGCTGCCTTGCTTCCGCAAAGCTCAAGGCAGCGAGGCCGCTCGGGGCTGCCCTCCGGCGGCCGTTTTTTATGCGCATCGCATCTGACGAGCGCATGAAAAAGCCCTTGTTGCCGGGGCAGGGAGCAACAAGGGCTGAAGGGGTGAGGATTGCTCCTCACATGTCACTAGCTTAACGAGTTGGAGAGGAGGCTTGCAAGGGTGGTAGGGTAGTCGAATCCGTCACGAATGGCCCAACCAAGCGTATACCACTGGAAGGTGGGATTGCAACTCTGAAGCTGTGATCAAGGGCCATGTTGTGGCCGAGCGACAGTCACGCCGCTTGCGGACCCGATTACACGGATTCCGGGGACACGAACTGATTATGGCCGTTTGAGTAATTTGGATGGCCGGCCTGGTTTTCCAGGACGGCGTCCGCGGCCGAGCGTTCGCTCCAGACGCTCGACAAACGTCGCACTGCCCAAGGGGTGGCCGGTACGCCTCGCCGATGGCTCGCGCCAACCCGTCCTCCGACTGCGGTACGCCGATCAGACGGATATGATTGGGCATCAGGCAATAGGCCCAGATCGCCACCTCACGCTCGGCACACCACGTGGCCATCAGCCCCACATAAGCCGCGTAGTCTTCGTCACCAAAGAAGGTCTGCTGCCGAGGGTTCCCACGCTAGGTGACGTGACGCGGCAGCCCGGGAATGACCACTCTCGCCAGACCAGCAATCTACCGAGTCTTGCGCAGCGCATTAATATCGGTTCGTGTCCCCGGAATCGGCCCGGAATCGGTAGAAGAATCCGCGAATGGACTCGAATACACGCGAATCAGCGGCTGCCATTCGCGTGTATTGGCGTCCATTCGCGGTTGACGCGAGAAGGCGAATGAGCGAAAACCGCGTTAGGAACCATTGCTCCTCCGTGTCTTTCCGGTTCCCGGCACCTTTTCTATTCTGTATTATTGGTGAATTCCGGGGACACACGACGAAACTACCGTGGGCGATAGATGGGGTGGGAGACTTTGTTCTGGAAATCGCAAGAGGGGTGGACCGAGGCGGAGTTGGAGGCCTTGTGGCGTTTGGGGAAAAAGATGTAACCGGCAACAAACCCGGGGGGCTATAGGCAAATGCGATTGATCCCTTCGTTCCCATGCTACTCAGATTTGGTGCGTCACATGACCGGCCCCCGGCAACTTTTGGCTGCGGCGATGCTTCTTCTGCTCGTTGCTTGCACACCACAGGACAACGCGATGAGTCCTCCCCGAGAGTCCGACCCGTGGGTCATTCGCACTGACTTCTCCGATGACGCCAAATGGACGACGATACGCAAGCTGATTTCCGCTCCGCAAAGAGAAGCGGGTATGACGTTTTTCGCGTACGTCAACTTCGTGAGCAATGAAATGCATCGCGACAAACAACCGTACGAGGTTGTTGTGTCGCTTCCAGACAATTACCCCGGGAAGTTCTGCTTCGTGGTCGACCGAGAATGCGTCGAGAAACAAGAACACCCGGTGTTGGTGGTCGGTTTCTATCCCTCAGACCACGAGTCCTTCGGGAGGCTGCCCCGGAATACGCCGGCAGGCGACATTGCCACATTCCGGGCACTGCCGTCCCAGATCCAGGGAATTGAAAACAACCTATCCATCGCCAACATGGATTTTGAGGAGTTCGCGAAGTCCGTCGATGCTGACGGTGTCTTTCGGGGTTTCCCACGATAGCTGTGGATGCAGGGGATTTCGCTCGTGCAGTTCAGCCTGATGAAGTTGCTGTTGTTCGTTGCGGTGATTTCACTCTCGTTGGCCACCTTCGGAGGCTGGGGGATTGCGGTCACCCTGGTCTTCGCTCAGACGCTCTGGATTCGGAATGCCTCCGATCGTGTGGGGGCGATTTTGGGGGTGGGGCTTGTCTTCGTTCTTGCCAGTTGCGTGATGCACGGCCACCGGGAAGCGGGACGATGGTGCACCTGCATGAACAATCTCAAAACCATCGGTCTGGCCTTACTCAACTACCATGACCAATACGGCCAGTTTCCGCCGCAGTACGTCGCGGACGCGGAAGGCCGTCCGATGCATAGTTGGCGAGTGTTGATCCTGCCCTACCTCCAAGAAGCATCCACCTCCAACGCCTACCAGCAGTATCGTTTCAACGAGCCCTGGAACAGCCCTCACAACCAGAAGTTGGCCGCCCAGGTGCCCAGACAGTTTCGATGCAGGACCACGGACGTCGCGGAACCAGAAACATCACTGGCTACTCACTACGTGGCGGTCACGGGCCCGGGCACCGCCTGGCCGGGGTCGACGGGGACGCGTTTGGACGACTTCGTCGATGGAAGCGGCAACACGGTGTTGCTCGTTGAGATCGCCGATTCCGATATCCCTTGGATGGAACCCCGTGACGTGGCAATCAAAGAGGTCCTCACGGGAAACAACGGGGCACGAGTTGTGCCGTCGTCGCATCACTATGTGGAAAGGACGTACTTCTTCTACGACAGCTGTCCGCTGGTGGGCAATGTTCTGATGGCCGATGCCTCTTGTCACTGCCTCACCAACCGGCCCTCTCGCGAGGATCTTGCAGCCTTGTTGAGCATTGCTGGCCACGAGTCGGTCGACAACCGCGACATCTTTCCAGAGCGTCACGACACATCCTTTTCAAGGCTGGACGCGACTCGATGCATAGGCTTCGCCTTGTATCTGGCCCTCTTCGCATTGCTCGTGTGGAAGCCGCCACCCGAGACCAAGGGGGTAGAACCGCCGTCGCATAACGGCTTCCCGGAGGTCAGCACCTCACCGGCCGCTGTAGCAGACAAGCCTAGTCGTTAAGCAAAGGAAGCCGGGGTTTGGAATGGACGACGCAGCTCTCAACCGGATTGAACAGACCTTCGGCATCCGGCTACCGGAGGTCTATCGGCGTTCGGTCGTGCCTACTGCCCCGGGTGGTAGATCTCCACACGGTCAAGCTCGGCGGGACCGTGCCAAATGACCTTCAGTTCCAAACACGACGGCGGCAGGTCGCACTGGTAATCGACCTGGGTGCGACGCTGCTTGCCGGCGGGGCCGCCCGGAGGGCCGGGCAGGTGACGCGCACTGCGTTTCGGTGAGAGAACCGTCCAGGATTTGCCATCAGCCGAGGCGTGGAAGGTCAGATCGTTCACCTCGCCGGCATACCAGGCGGTCGCCTTGAGCGAGCGGATTTCGCCGGGGACCTTGTAGCGGAGCCAGTCGCCGTCCGCGCCCTTGGCGCGGAAGAGGTATTCGGCGTAAAGGGCGTTGTAATCGTTCGAAAGCTGCAGGCCTTCCGACTTGCCGGAGACGCGCGAGAAGTCTTGGAGTTCGTCGGCCAGACAGACCTGCTTGACCTGGACGGGGCCGACGACGTTCGAGGGAGCCGATGCGCCCGACGTGTTGCGAGCGATGACCCGATAGCAGCAGGTCTGGCCAGCGTGGGCCGTGTGGTCGCTAAACAGCGGCCGGTAAGCCACGTCGGCGTCGGAGACGTGGGCGGCAATCGTCGTCCAGGGGCCGGCGGCGGCCGGGGCACGCTGGATGTCGTAGCCGGTCGCGCCGGCCGAGCCTCGCCAGGAGATCATCGGCACGTCGCCAAGGGGGAGTAGTTCCGGGGCATCGGGCACGGGGACGGGCGGCACCGGGAGCCCTTGGATCTGGAAGGCCGCCTCGCGCAGGGTGGCGAGGATACCCTGTTCGCGTTGAGCCTCGGCGCTGGGGAAGCCCGGCCAGTGATAAGCCCAGACGCTCGGGTAGGTGAAGATCTGGTGCCAGTAGTAGCCGCCGTTGCGGTGATGGAAATACATGCTCCAAATCAGCGCGCCGGAGATCCCCTCTTCGCTCTGGACAAAGTCGAGGAACTTGCGCACCTCGCCGACGACGTTGTCGTGGGTGAACACCTTGCCATCGATGTAGGGGCCGAATTCGCCGATGAACAGCGGACGCTGGCCCTTGAGCTGGGCCACCTCTTCGCGGAACAGGTCAACCCAATTCGGCCCGTTCTTGATGTAGTTCGAGTAATAATGCCGGGTATAGAGGTCGATATTGGGGTCGATGACAAACCCGACGCGGGGGCGGTGGCGGGTTTCGGCGACCAGGTGGTTGGGATCGAGGCTCTTGAGATAGGCCGCCATTTCGGCGAGCCACTCGGGCGGGGCGCTGTACATCTCGTTGCCGAACTGCCAGGCGAGGATCGCCTTGTCGTGCTTGTAGACAACGCCCGTCAGGGTGTTCGTCCGGTTGAGCACGTAGCGGATCGTTGCCTTGTAGTCTTCCTTGATCTGCGGATCGGTCCAGAATTCCTTGCGTTTCTTGCCACGATGGGCGGCGTAGGTGCCGATGCCGCCAAGATAGTCACCGGCCTCCGCCGTGAAGTCGAACACGACGCGCACGCCATACTTGTTGGCCAAGGACAAGGCCGTGTCGACCACCTTGAACGACTGGTCGTTGAACACGCCCGGGGCCTGGACGTGGTGCCAGGTCATCTCGCCGGCCGGGGCGACCTCCTTCGGGTCGCGAATCGCCAGATTCCAGAGCCTCACCACGCGGAAGTTCATCTGGTCGAGCGTCTTGAAGGCGTCCTCCTGCTCCCAGGCCGTGGGCAGTGCCATCCGTTCGGGAAGCCGGAGCGTGAAGTCGTACGGGAGGATCATCCCCGGCATGTTTGCCCCGACGAAGCGGAACGGCCGCGGACCGTTCATCAGCTTGTTGCCCTGCCGAGTGATGAAATGCTCGAAGCGGCTGGGGGCGTCGGCGGCCCGTGCGGGCGTGGCGGTCAGCGTGGCGAGAAGGGCCAGTACAAGGAAAGAAGCCTTCCGTTTCATGGTAACCTCCCGGGAGTTGTGGTATGTTCTGCCATGATAGATGCCCGACAGGGCAACTCCAAGTGGGCGGCAAGGCTCGCGAAGCGAAAAAGCATGATAGATAGTAAAAAAAGACCAGAAACAGTACAAAGCGGGAAAGGGGCCGGGTCCCCGTCCCCTTTTTCTCCTCTGTAGACTGTGAGTCGCGATGCTTACACCGCTCGAACACTCCGTTCTGCATCTGCTCCTTGATCGGCCGGGGGAGCCCTACGACACGATCCGGCAGCAAATGGCCCACGCCACGGTAACGAACCGGGAGTTGACGGGAGTTGGATTCTTCACCGAATTCAGCGTGTTGGAGGATGCCCCCGTCACGAGAAGCTTGCCCGACATGACGCTCGGGGATGTCGCTGCGGAGTCCCCGAGTCTGGAGCACGGGGCCGGGTTCCTGTTGTTCATTCGGAATGGCGTTGTGAGCATGCTGGAGGGCCATACGTATGACGAGCCCTGGCCAGACTGCGTCGAGGACTTCCGGGTCTTCAAGAA
Organism: Thermoguttaceae bacterium; assembly: GCA_039680305.1. Taxonomy (GTDB): domain Bacteria; phylum Planctomycetota; class Planctomycetia; order Pirellulales; family Thermoguttaceae; genus JBDKTH01. Next base: position 9,262 of record JBDKTH010000813.1, read on the forward strand.
TTGAGGATGACCCTGCTGCGGTTTCGGAACGCCACGGAGGGCGTTCCCTAAAGGGTTTTGACGAACATGATCGGTAATCAAGTAGGGCGGTGCCGAGCTTGCGAGGCCCGCCAGATCCGTGGCAATGCTGTGGCGGGCCTCGCAAGCTCGGAACCGCCCTACCTTACCGGTTTTGTTTGTCAAAACCCATCAGCGTGTATCCCAACTCTCCCAGAGTCGCGCAAGGCCATTTAGCAGGCCAATCGGCATTGACGTCGGCGTCTGAGCACGGCGAAACCGGCCAGCCCGAGGCTGGCCAACAGGAAGGTCGACGGCTCGGGGACGGCTACCGGGGCACGACCGTCTCCGTCGTTCCAATGATCCAACACCTCGCTGTCGGATAGCGCGTAGCTGTAGATCGCCACCTCATCGATCCGGCCGTCAAAAAAATACATGCTGTTGGTGCCGAATTTCAGATTGCCGACCGTGAGTGATTGATTGTCATACGGCGGCGCCCAGAGGATGTCGCCCCACTCGCCGCTGGTCGTCTCGACCCCGTCCAGCCACACGCTCCCGCCGACGCCGCTTTCATAGGTCATCACGAGGTGATGCCAGTTGTTCAGCCCGGCCGACAGATTGTTGGAGGTCGCCGTGAAGTGATAACCGTTGGATGTCACCACCCCAGTCCGCACCTGCCCGGTTGGCAGCACGGCCAGGTGGTAACCCGCATACGTGTCGCGTCCCTTGGTAACGATGAAGTGCCTGAAGTTCGTGCCGGAAGTGGGAGGCAGCGTGTGGGGGCAGATCCAGGCCTCGATACTGACGGCCGTCGTCAGTTGAAGCGACGCGTCCGTGCCGCAGTCGAGGTACTGCGACGTTCCATCGAATTCGAGGGCAGATCCGAACTTGCCGGTTTGCCAGGTTGGCCCATGGAGCAGGTCTCCCGCGTTGCCCCTGCCGGTGGCGTCGACCGTGGGGTTCTGGAGGTCGTCCAGGTGGAGGAGCATTCGATCGACAAGCGGCTCCGCCCGGGCGGGCCCAGCCAGAGCCACCAGAATGCCGATCGCCATCCCTGTCAGACCCAATCTCGTCATTTTGCAGTCTCCTGGTCAAACAAGGGGCGCACGGGGTTGAGGGTTGGCGAGACCTTTGTCCGCATCACGATCCGCCCACGAGATCGCCTGCATCCACGCTTTTCTCTTTGTGTTTTTGTGAGTATGCGTGCGAAGGATGCTCGGCGTCAACATAACTAACTGCGCAAAAAAGGTGAGCGTTTGCGACACAGCCGTAGGGAGCAAACCGCCGCATCGACGGTATGCGAACGGCACGGCGGAGCGTGCCTGCTACTTTTTCTTGGCCGCCTCGTCGAAGTCTGGCGAGAGTTCTATGGTTGTGCCCAGAACAGGTGCACGGGCTCCGGTGCCCAGCAATGGTCGGGCCGAAGCGGATGATTTTGGTATACGCAAAAAGCCTTAGCTTGGCATCAGGAAAGCGATTGGACTGGGGACGGCCTCGGATGGCGTCCCCCACACGCCCAGACATTCTGTCGGACTCGCCCGGTCGCCAACGACGAGTATAGTTGTTTGATCGTCTTAGGTATTCGTCCTTGGAGGAAGGGGCGAGCCCCAAGTGGTCTAGCGGCGGCAGGAGATTGCGCCGGTGACTCAGGTCTTTCACCGCAGCTTCAACACACTCTTCCGCCTGCTCCTCGTCGGCGGCGCGCTGGCGGTCGTGCTGCTGATCCTCGGGATGTGGGTTTACGCCTATTCGCCCTACGCGACGGGCGCGGAGAACGTCGTGCTCCAACCGATTCCCTTCAGCCACGAGCACCATGTCGGCCGATTCGGCTTCGACTGCCGCTACTGCCACACGTCGGTCGAGCACGCCTCCTTCGCCGGGATGCCCTCCACGGAGACCTGCATGAACTGCCACTCGCAGATCTGGGTCGGCAGCGAGATGCTCGCCCCGGTCCGCGAGAGTTACCGGACGGGAAAGCCCCTGTCCTGGAACCGCGTCCACAACCTGGCCGACTTCGTCTATTTCGACCACAGCATCCACGTCCAGAAGGGAATCGGCTGCGTCACCTGTCACGGGCAGGTCGACCAGATGCCGCTCATCCGTCAGGTGGAGACGTTGAACATGTCGTGGTGCCTGGAGTGTCACCGCGAGCCGGAACGTTTTGTCCGGCCCCGGGAGGAGGTCTTCAACATGACCTGGGCGCCGAAGGAAGACCAACGTGTCCTGGGACGCCGGCTCGTGAAGGAGTACAAGATCCGCGATTCGTACGAACTGACCCGATGTTCCGTGTGCCATCGATGAGCCCTCCCCCCACACCACCGACTGACGTGGCGGCGATCCTCGAACGCCTGAAGGACGCGCAGGGCAAGACCTACTGGCGATGCCTGGAGGAACTGGCCGAGTGCGAGGGTTTTGAAAAGCTCCTTCAGCAGCGGTTCGACACGCGGCTGCCGACGTTGTCCAATCCGGTCAGCCGCCGCCGTTTCCTGATGGTGATGGCGGCCTCGTTGGGATTGGCCGGCCTTGGCGGCTGCAACCCTCAGCGCCCTCAGGAGGAGATCGTCCCCTACGTGCGGCAGCCGGAGGAGTTGGTTCCAGGCATCCCGATGTTCTTCGCCACGGCCATGCCGCTGTCAGGCTTCGCCATCGGCCAGCTCCTCGAAAGCCACGAGGGGCGGCCGACAAAGGTCGAGGGGAACGAACTGCACCCGGCCAGCCTCGGGGCCTCCGATCCGTACGCCCAGGCGTCGATCCTCACGCTCTACAATCCCAATCGGGCCTCGACGATCACCTATCTCGACCGCGTGCAATCGAGCGAAGCCTTCACCGGCATGATGCAGGCCACGCTCCAGCGGCACCGCAAGACCCGGGGACGGGGATTGCGGGTGTTGACCGAGAGCCTCACCTCGCCGACGTTCGGCCGGCAGATGGCGGCCCTGCAGGAGATCCTGCCCGAGATGAAATGGCACGTCTACGAGCCGGTCGGCAACGACATGGCTCGGCAGGGCTCGCTGCTGGCTTTCGGCCGGAACGTTCACACGATCTACCGTTTCGCGGAGGCGCAGGTGGTGTTGTCGTTGGACGCCGATTTCTTCGCCTCCGGCCCGGCCCACATCCGCTACGCCCGCGACTTTATGGCCCGTCGCCAGGCCGCCCTTCGGAAGCCCGGCGAAAAGGGGCCGGAGATGAACCGGCTCTATATGGTCGAAGCGATGTTCACGCCGACGGGCGTGAAGGCCGACCATCGTTGGGCGATGCGGGCCGGGGAGGTGGAGGCGTTCGCCCGTGCCGTGGCGGCCGGGGTGGAGGAGAAACTGCGCGACGCGCTGGGCCAGGTGCAACCGGTCATTCCCGAACCGGCCCTGCAGGCCCTGGTGCGCGACCTGGTGACCCATCGCGGCCAAAGCATCGTGATCCCCGGGCGTGAGCAGCCGGCCACGGTCCACGCCCTGGCCCATGCGATGAACCATGCCCTGGGCAACGTGGGCAAGACCGTGATCCACACCGAGCCGATCGAGCTACGGCCGGTCAACCAGACCGAGTCGTTGCGGGAGTTGATCGGGGCCATGGCTGGGGGCGAGGTGGAAACGCTGCTGATTCTCGGGGGCAATCCGGCCTATAGCGCCCCGGCCGACCTGGACTTCACCAAAGCCATGCTCGCGCAGAATGCCCAGGGCCGGGACCTGGTCCCGCTGCGGGTCCACCTGAGCCTATTTCGCAACGAGACCTCGCGCCTCTGCCACTGGTTCCTTCCCGAGACGCACTACCTGGAGAGTTGGAGCGACGCCCGGGCGTTTGACGGAACGGCCTCGATCATCCAGCCGCTGATCGCGCCGCTCTACGGCGGCCAGTCGGCCCACGCCCTGCTGGCCTCGCTGGAGCCGAGCGGCGGCCGGACGGGCTACGAAGCCGTGCGGGCCACGTGGAGGGCGTCCTGGGAGGAGCGGAAGATCGGCGACAACTTCGAGGCCTTCTGGCGTAAGGCGGTCCACAACGGCGTGGTGGAGGGAACGGCCGCCAAGCCGATCGAGGTGTCGCTCCAGGAAGGGTGGACGAAGGCGCTGACTCCGTCGCGCAAGAAGGACGAGGTGAGCGGCCTGGAACTCGTCTTCCGGCCGGACCCCACGGTCTACGACGGTCGGTTTGCCGAAAACGCCTGGCTCCAGGAGTTGCCCAAGCCGCTGACCGCGCTCACCTGGGGCAACGCGGCGATCCTCAGCCCGGCGACCGCGGCGAAGCTGGGGATCTCCAGTCACCCGGGCTGGCACGGCGGCGGACGCGGGGAGGTGCTCACCGACGTGGTCCAACTGCGCTACCGAGGCCGCGAGCTTCGCATCCCGGCATGGATCCTCGCCGGCCACGCCGACGATTCCGTGACCGTCCACCTGGGCTTCGGTCGCCGCGAGGCCGGGAACGTGGGCACGGCGATCGGGGCTAATGCCTATCTGTTGCGGACCAGCGACGAGCCGTGGAGCGGCCGGGGACTGGAGGTCCGCAAACTCGACGAGCAGGTGCCCATGGCGTGCGTCCAGTTCCACAACATGATCGATGGCCACGATCCCATTCGCGCGGGCACCTGGCAACAGTACGCCCGCGATCCAATCTCCATCCTCAAGGCGGAAGAAGGACACCACGGCGAACTGCCGTCGATGTATCCGGAGTTCGCCTATGACGGCTATCGCTGGGCGATGGGGATCAACCTGACGACGTGCATCGGCTGCAGCGCTTGCGTGGCGGCCTGCCAGTCGGAGAACAACATCCCGGTGGTCGGGCGTGAGGAAGTCCTCCGGGCCCGGGAGATGCACTGGTTGCGGATCGACCACTATTTCGAGGGCTCGCCGGTGGCGGGCGACCTGCGGGCCTTTTTCCAGCCGGTCCCCTGCATGCACTGTGAAAAGGCGCCGTGCGAGGTGGTCTGTCCCACCGAGGCGACGGTCCATAGCGCGGACGGCCTCAACGACATGATCTACAACCGTTGCGTGGGCACGCGCTACTGCTCGAACAATTGCCCCTACAAGGTCCGCCGGTTCAACTTCTTCCAGTATGCCAATTGGAACACCGAGAGCCTGAAGCTGCTCTACAACCCGGACGTGACGGTGCGAAGCCGGGGGGTAATGGAGAAATGCACCTACTGCGTGCAGCGGATCCGCGAGGCCGAGATCCGCGCGCGCCGCCAGGACCGGCGGGTTCGCGACGGCGAGGTGATGACCGCCTGCCAGGCCGCCTGCCCGACCCAGGCGATCGTCTTCGGCGACCTCAACGACCCGACCGCGCTGGTGACGCAGTGGAAGGCCATGCCGATCGATTACGGGCTGCTGGCCGAGTTGAACACCCAGCCGCGCACCACGTACCTGGCGGCCATTCGCAACCCCAATCCCGAGATCGAGACGAGCTGAGATGCCGCCCCAGCCCTCCTCAGAACAAGACCAGGCCGAGCGTCGCGAGCAAGACCGACTCCCGCCGCCGGTGCTCGCCGGGGAGCATAGCTTCGCCTCGGTCAGCGACCAGATCGGCTCGATCGTGCTGACGGAGGAGAGCGGTTCGCGCTGGTGGCTGGCCTTCCTGGCGGGCTTCCTGCTGCTGATGCTGTTCCTGACGGCCATCGCCTGGCTGCTGGAAGCCGGCGTGGGGATCTGGGGCGTCAACGTCCCCGTGGCCTGGGGCTTCGCCATCGTAAATTTCGTCTGGTGGATCGGGATCGGCCACGCCGGCACGTTGATCTCCGCGATCCTGCTGTTGCTGCACCAGCAGTGGCGCACGTCGATCAACCGATTCGCGGAGGCGATGACGATCTTCGCCGTCGCCTGCGCCGGGCTGTTTCCGCTGTTGCACCTCGGGCGCCCGTGGTTCTTCTACTGGCTGCTGCCTTATCCCAATACGATGGGCCTCTGGCCGCAGTGGCGCAGCGCGCTGATCTTCGACGTGTTCGCCGTGCTGACCTACTTCACCGTGTCGTTGATCTTCTGGTACGTGGGGTTGATCCCCGACCTGGCCACGCTCCGCGACCGGGCGCGGCACTGGGCGCCGAAGGTTTTCTACGGCACGCTGGCCCTGGGCTGGCGTGGGGCCTCGAGCCACTGGCGCCGCTATGAGGCCCTCTACATGCTCCTGGCCGCCCTGGCCACCCCGCTGGTCGTCTCCGTCCACAGCATCGTGAGCTTCGACTTCGCGATCGCCATCGTCCCGGGCTGGCACACCACAATCTTCCCTCCCTACTTCGTCGCCGGGGCGATCTTCTCGGGCTTCGCCATGGTGCTGACGCTGGCGATCCCCGTGCGGGCCTTCTACGGGTTGAAGGATTTCATCACCGTCCGCCACCTGCAGAACATGGCCAAGATCATGCTGGCCACCGGGCTGATCGTGGCCTACGGCTACTTCATCGAATTCTTCATGGCCTGGTACAGCGGCGGCTTCTACGAGTGGTTCATCCAACTCAACCGGGCGCTGGGGTCATATGCCTGGGCGTTCTGGATCATGATCACCTGCAACGTGCTGGTGCCGCAGTTCCTCTGGAGCGCCCGGATACGCTCCAACCCCATGGCCCTCTTCCCCATCGCCCTGGCGATCAACGTGGGGATGTGGCTGGAACGCTATGTGATTGTCATCACCAGCCTCCACCGCGGCTACCTGAAATCGTCCTGGGGCATGTACCAGGGGACTTTCTGGGACTGGGCCACGTACCTCGGCTCGATCGGGCTGTTCCTCTTCCTGTTCGTCCTCGTCCTCCGCTTCCTGCCGATGATCTCCATGGCCGAGATGCGCAAGCTGCTGACCGAAGTCAAGGAGGAGCGATGAGCCGCGAAGAGACGCTCTACGGCCTGCTGGCCGAGTTCGACACGCCGGAGGCCCTGATCGCGGCCGACCACCGGGTGCGCGACGCGGGCTACCGCGACTTCGAGACGTATACGCCGTTCCCCGTCGAGGAGCTGAGCAACCCGCACCAGCGCGGCGGCACCTGGATCCCGGCGCTTGTGTTTGTGGGCGGCTGCTTGGGGGCGGCGGGCGCCTTCTTCATGCAATACTACTCGGCGGTCTACCATTACCCGCTGAACGTCGGAGGCCGGCCGCTGAATAGCTGGCCGTCGTTCATGCCGGTCACCTTCGAGATGACGGTGCTGTTGGGGGCCCTATTCGGCCTGGTGGGGATGATCGTGCTCAACGGCCTGCCCCGGCCCCATCACCCGCTGTTTGGCGTCCCCCAGTTCGACCGCGCCAGCCGCGACCGGTTCTTTCTCGCCATCGAGGCGACCGACCCCGAGTTCGACAAGAGCGGCACGCGGGAGTTCCTGCTGAGCCTGGGGCCGCGGGAAGTGGTGGAGGTGCCGCCATGAGCAGACGGTGGCGAGCCGTGGTCTCCGCAATGGTCCTCCTCTCCTGCGCCGCCTGTCGGCAGCAGATGGCCGATCAGCCCTATTACCGGCCGCTGGAGCCGAGCCGGTTCTTCGACAACCGGATGTCGGCTCGCGGCCTCGTGCCGGGGACGGTGGCGCGGGGCGACCGGCAAGCCGAGCCGGAACTGGCCACGGGGATCCGGGGCGACGCGTACGAGGTAGAGAGGATCCGGCTGCCCGTGGCGCGGACCGACCTGGACCAGAAGCCGTATGTCAAGGAATTCCCGTTTCCGGTGACCGAAGCCGTCCTTGCCCGAGGACGTCAGCGATACAACATCTATTGCATCGTCTGCCACGGCCCGTTGGGTTACGGCGATGGGATCGTGGTTCAGCGGGGCTTCACCCGGCCGCCGTCGTATCATACCGAGCGGCTGCGCAAGGCGCCCCCGGGCTACTTCGTCGACGTGATTGCCCGCGGGTTCGGCTCGATGCCCGACTACGCGACGCCCGTCCCGCCGGCCGATCGCTGGGCAATCGCGGCCTACCTTCGTGCCCTGCAGTTCAGCCAGCACGCGCCGCTTGAGGAACTGCCCGAAGAAGTGAAGCAACGTCTCTTGCAGGGGGAGGACAACCGTGCCCGACGATGAGCGAACGATTCCCCGCTGGATGCCGTGGACGGCTCTGGGGGCGGGCCTGTTGGGACTGGCAGCCTGCGCGGCGGGGATCATCCTCTTTCCCAGTCCGCTCTTCCGCGGCTACCTGGTGGCCTACCAGTTCTGGCTGGGGATCACCTTGGGGAGTCTGGCGCTGTTGATGATCTATCACCTCACCGGCGGCGGTTGGGGATTGTTGTTGCGGCGGTTGTTGGAGTCGAGCACGCGCACCCTGCCACTGATGGCGATCCTGTTTCTGCCTCTATTGCCAGGGCTCGACGAGCTATACGTCTGGACTCGGGCGGCGGGCGAGGGCGTCCATCCGGAAGGCAAGTTCCAGTGGTATCTGACCGTGCCAGGCTTTATCATCCGCGCAGTGATCTACTTCGCGATCTGGCTGGGACTGGTCTGGTTTCTCAACCGCTGGTCGCGCGAGCAAGACCGGCGGGACGATCCCCGCCTAACGGCGCGCATGGCAACCTTGAGCGGACCGGGATTGGTTGTGTTCGTTCTCACGTTGACCTTGGCCACGGTCGATTGGGTAATGTCGCTTCAGCCACACTGGTTCTCGACGATCTTCGCCGTGATCTTCG
>JBDKTH010000349.1:0-7322 GCA_039680305.1 Thermoguttaceae bacterium
CTGGAATACGTCGGGGCCGTCGCCGTCAAACCCGAACACGATCCCCGCTTCCACGGTGATCCCATGGCGATGCAGGAGGTTGATCGCCTCGCGATACTGTTCGACCCGATGACAGGTCTTGTTCACCGCGTCGAGGTTCTCTTCGGAAAACGTCTCCAGACCCGCGAAGATTGCGGCGCACCCGGCGTCGGCCATCAACTGCACCAGGCTCGGATCGTCGGCGATTGCCAACGTCGACTGGGTAACCCAACGCTTCCCGAGCGGCTTCAGGGCGGCAAACATCCGTCTGGCGTAGTCGCGATCCGCCGTCAGGTTGTCGTCGACGAACATGAACCACCGGCTCGGCAGGTCTTGGATCTCGGCGACGACCGCTTCGACCGGCCGCTGGCGTTGCGTGTGCCGGTTGAAGGCGGCAATCGCGCAAAAGTCACAGCCGTGCGGACATCCGCGCGTCGCCTGCACGGCATGGATCGTGGCGTACTTTCCCGCCGATAGCAGGTGGCGGGGCGGACGCTTCAGGCCGGTCAGCGTCGGCTGTTCGTTGCGGTAGATCCGTTGGAGCTGCCCACGGGACGCGTCGGCCACGACCTGCTGCCAAACGCCTTCCGCCTCGCCCACCACAATGGCGTCGGCGTGCTCGATCGCGTCCTCCGGGCAGAGCGTGGGATGGACACCGCCCAGCACCACGGGAATCCGCCGCGTGCGGAATCGTTGGGCGATCTCATGGGCGCGCGGTGCCAGCGCCGTCATGCAGGTGATGCCGACCAGATCGACGTCGGCGTCCCAGGGGATCTCGTCGATCTGCTCGTCCACGATGCGAATCTCGGCCTCCGCCGGGCTTTCGGCGGCGACCGACAGGAGACTGAGCAGGGAAAAGCGAAACGTCTTGCCATTGAGCCACCGGCGACGGCCGACATGCCGCCACTTTCCGCTCGCCGGCGCAATCAAGAGGATCTTCATCGTCACGCCCTTTCCGGCCTTCCTTGGCCCGAGTCGCCATTTTCACTTGTCCAGGACCTTCCCCTGCTCACTTGGGCGTGCCTGGCGGCGGGATATCACGCACCGGAAAAAGGTGGCGGTGTAGACGCGAGCGTCTGCCTTCCTCCGGTCGCAAGCGACCGGGCTAAACAAAGACTTGTGTCAACCGATTGAACGGTATTGCGTTTAGCCCCGGCACTCGTGCCGGGCGGGAGTGCCTAACAACCGGTGAGTTCCTGCGGAACTTCTTCTTCCGCGGACGCCGCTTTGCGCGAACCGCGGCACTTGGACTGGTAGATCGAGGCCAAGAGATCCTGATAGCCCTCGACCATTCGCTCGATCGACCAGCGGGCCAAGACGTGCTCGCGCCCGGCTCGGCCCATTGCGGCGGCACGGTCGGGATCGCGGAACAACTCGACGACGCGAGCGGAAAGCTCTTGGGCATTGCCCGGCGCGACCAGATAACCGGTCTGGCCTTCCAGAACCGTCTCCGGGACGGAGCCGACCCGGGTGGCGACGACCGGTTTCTCGGTGGCCATCGCTTCGAGGATCGAGACCGGATTGGCCTCCATGTGCGAACTGAGCACGAACACGTCGAGCAACGACAAGACCTGGGGGATGTCGCTGCGAGTGCCGAGAAAGTGTACGGCGTCGGTCAGCGATAGCTCCCGGGCGAGCGCTTCGAGCTTCGGCCGCTGCGGTCCATCGCCGATGATGACGAAGTGCGAGTCCGGGAGTTCCCGACGCACGAGGGAGGCTGACCGGAGGAACAGTTCGTGATTCTTCTCCGGTCGCAGCGCGGCCACGATCCCCGCCACGGGCGACTCTTCCGGCAGGCCCAGTTCCACGCGAAGGCCGGGATCGGGCCAGCGCGGGCGGAACCGTTCGACGTCGACCCCGTTGGGGATCACGCGCACGCGGTCGGCCGGACAGCCTTCATGCTCGGCCAGGTAGCGGCCGTGCGGCTCGGCCACGCCAATAAAAGCGTCGGTCAGGGGGGCCAGCAGCCGATTGGGCAGTTCCACATGATCGGGCAGCCCCGTGGAATGCAGGGCCGAACAGATCACCGGCACACCCGATAGAAAACCGGCCAGGCGGCCCCAAAACATCTTGTCGCCGCCCGTGCCCACGGTCACCACGGCGTCGATCCGCCGACGTTTCAAGAGCCGCACCAGTCGCCACAGGACGGCGAAGTCGTACTTCTGCGCCAGCAGGCCGCTGTGGGTCGGGACTTCCTTGGCCAGCACCTCGCCCAGCGGGCCGGGATACTTCAGACAGCACAGCTCGGGCAGAAACCGCGAGCGGTCCAAGCGGCGGATCAACTCCACCAGAAGTGTCTCGGCCCCGCCGACCGGCATGCAGGTGATCACAAACATGACCCGCATCGGACCGCGGTCTTCCAGCGGCGTCAGGCGTCGGCAGCAGCGCAGCATGAGTGCCTCGTGGTTGTCTTGGAGTGGCAAGTCTGGCGGGCCTTGCAAGCTCGGCGCCGCCCTACAAAACTTACGTCAGGACGGCGGGGGCCTGGCCGCGAAAAAAACTGGAAATTGGGCCAGCTGATCTGCTAGACTCAACCCTGGCGGCCACAGGCACGCCGGCAAGCTCTTTGGCAATTCGCGCGTTCTTACAAGACGCCCGGCGGGACACCACCGGGCAACGGGGGCCGTACATACTGTCTCTCGGACTTCTCCGGTCCCCGAACGACGGTTCCAGAATTATTCCACCGGCAGTTGGCGGCCACCAGAGCGAGGTAAGTCACTGAATCAGATGGGGTATAACGACGTGAATTATGCAACACTCCCCCTATTTCGGGTTAGTTGACTTGCGATTTCTGGCCGGTTCATAAATCCTTTTTAATCTTATGGTTACGGCTTTCCGCATCGCCCTAAAATGTGCAACAAATCACTCGGGGCTATCCACAATTTTCTCCCTAAATCGGGTGGGGAAGCGATTGTGAAAATGGTTGCACCGAGTTGGCTTGGTGGTTGTTGGCGAAGATCGCCTTCTAGTCCAGCTCGCGGGGGGAGAGACAATTGACATCCCCCTGCCAAGAGCTAGGGTTGGGATGGCTCCCTCTCTCCTGACTCCTTCGCGGAGGCCCACGGCCTTGGAAACCCTGCTACCCGACGATACGGCTGCCCTGGCGGTGGACGTGCACTTAGCCGATGGCCGCTGGCTGGACCTGAGCCAGCTGGAGGGGGAGGCGTTGCTGGCCTTGCAATGGGAGCAGGAGCAGGCCTTTGCCCGGCAGATCCTGGCGGCCCCCAAGGGCTCGGTGGCCCGCGCCGAGGCGACCCGGCTGGCCTACGAGACGGTCACGCGGATCTACATGGCCCAGCGTGGGGCGACCGGCCGCGGGCTGATGCTGGGCCTGCACCCACGTCACCAGCGGTTTGTGCTGGACCTGCTCGGCCGTCAGGCGAAATGCGGTCTGAGCCCCTCGTTCTTCGAGATCGGCTTCGGCTCGGGCGTATTGCTCAAAGGCGTCAGCGAGGCAGGATTCCCCGTGGCCGGGATCGAGGTCTCGGCCACGTTGCACGCCCAGGCCTGCGAGTTGTTGGGGCCGGAGCATGCAAAGCGGCTTCGTCTGGGCGAGTTTCTTCGCGAGCAACTCCCCGCCGCCGACCGCCGGTACAGCCTCGTCTACTGGAACGACGTCTTCGAGCACATCCCGCCCGACGAGATCCGCGACTACCTGCGGCAGATCCACGCGATGCTCGTGCCCGGCGGGCAACTGGTGACGATCACCCCGAACTGGCACCTGCGTCCCTGGGACGTGACCCGGGCTTTCCGCCCGCCGCGGACCGAGTCGGCCGGGCTGCACTTGAAGGAATACACGCTCCGCGAAGTCAACCGCCTCCTACGGGAGTGCGGCTTCCGTCACGTAGCGACGCCGCTGGTGATCACTTCCGGCCAGGTCGTGTTGTGCGGCCGCGGGTTGGCCGGGCTGAAGCGTTGCTGCGAGCCGGCGCTGGAATGGCTCCCGTTTGGCGTGACCCGGCTACTGGCCCGCGGACTGGGCCTCTCGACAACGATCGCCACGAAGAGCTGACGGCAACGAATCCACGAGGACGTGTCGCCAATCCGAACGCTCGGAAGAGCCTACCAGAGACTCACGAGCCGTCGGCGGTAGTCCATCCAACTGTCGAGGAGCTGGTGCTTCTCATCGGTCGAGAGAAGCTGATCGGTGGTCAAGGCGGCGACCACGATCGCCAGCAGCACGACCAGGATGGCCCAGGGGCCGAGGCTGATCACGACCGGCACGGCGAGGATCACGCAGGTGCCCCGGTCGATGCGGAAGCCGAGACGGCGGGTCAAGGCGAGGATCAGCACCAAGGTCAGCAGGTTGGCGGCGGCGGTGGCCAGCACGGCCCCAAGAAGTCCCAGACGCGGCAGGAGGAGGCAGTTGAGGCCGATGTTCGTCACCAGGCCGACCAGCAGGGCGATCGTGCCCAGCCGGGCCTTTTCGGCACACCAGAGATAGTTCTGCGCAATGCTCCACATGCCGAACCAGATGCAGTAGGTCAGCGTCCAGGGGAGCACGGCCAGCCCGCCGGCGAACTTGCCCCGGAACGCCACGCCAAACAGCAGCGGAGCGGCCGCCAAGACGACCAGTGCCCCCACGCAGAGCAGGAACCCGGTCAGTTTCATGAACAGGTTGAGCCGCTTGACGACCAGGTCGCGGCGGCCCAGCTCCCAATCGTGGCTCAAGTGGGGCGTGAGCATCGAGCCCAAGAGCGTGGCCACCGAGACCAACAACAGCGGCACGACTCGCGAACTATGGTAGTGGCCCACCTGGGCCAAGGCCTCGGTCGAGGACGCCGAGGAGAAGTGGACGATCATGTAGCGGTCGGCGATGTCGAACAGGTTCGCCAAGAGGCTGGTGACCCAGACCCACGTGGTGAACGAGAGGAGTTTGGTCCACAGCTCGCGGTGGGCCGGCGGCGGGCCGTCCTCGGGCAAGGCGTGCCAGCGGCGCGTGAGCCACCAGGTCCCGACCAGCGACGAGGCCAGGCACGCCCCGCCATAGGCGAGCACCACGCTCTCCGCCGCGCAGCGCCATCCCAGCAACAGGCCCACGCCCAAGGCGGCGAAGACCAGGCTGTTGATCAACTGCAACCCGGCGATCAGCCGCACGTTGCGCAGGGCGTTGAACAGGTCGACGAAGTAGTTGAACGCGATTACGGTCAACAGGGTGAGCGACACCAGTCCGACGAGCCGCGTCTTGTCCGGCGTGGCGAAGATCAACTCGGAGAACCAGTCGGGCCGCAGGTGGAGCAGCGCCATCGTGACCGCGGCCAGGGCTGCACAGGCCACCGCCGTGCGCCGCAACAGGACCCGGAGCTGGCGACGCTGGCGATAGTATTCCACGTAACGGCCGAAGGAACTGGTCAGCGCGATGACCGACAGCGGTCCGGCGAGCATCAGGAATCCGAAGACCATGTCCCATTGGCCCAATTGCGAGGGATCCAGCCAGCGGCAAAAGAGGATCGCCCGGCAAAAACCCACCAATCGCTGCACGACCATCAAGGCGAGCAGGATCAGGACGCTGTCGGCCAGCGTGTCGGTGCGGAGCGGGGCCGCCGAAGTCGGGAGCTCAGATGCGGTGCAAGACTGCGACATAACGTGCGGGATATCGGTGGGCGATCAAAGGCCAAGGGGGCAGGCGGCGTCATCCGCCATTGCCGCTGACCGTGCGCGGGGTGACCTGGGGGCTGACGCCCGGCGTCGGCTGTGGGCCGTCGTAGAGGAATCGGTGCGTGTGCACCTTCCGAGGATCGACCGTGGTGCGATTCTTCAGGCGGATCATCTCTTCGTCGGCGGAGATCCGCTGAATGTGGAAGGCATCGTCGCCGGGGAAGTTGTAGCCGCCATAGGCCGAACAAACCCCCTCGTAGCCGACTTCGTGGGCCAAGTCGAAGACGCGGGCATTGAGGTTCACATACTGCCCGAAGGGGAAGGCGAAGTAGCGGACCGGGTGTCCCAGACGCCGTTGCAGCTCCTCGCCGGCGCCGATGACTTCATAGTGCAGCCGCCCCTCGTCGTTGATCTTGGCCATGTCGGGATGGCTGTAGGTGTGGGCGCCGATGTCGATCCCGGCGTCGGCCATCGCCCGGAGCTGGTCGAGGGTGTTCGGGGGAAAGTGGTGCCCCCGGGCGATATCGTGGGCAAACGGCTGGCCGGTTTGGACGTTGTGCAAGGTGGCGAAGTAGGTGCAGGGAATCCGCTCCTTGATCAACAGGGGGATCGCCTGGTCGCAGTTCTCGGCGTAGCCGTCGTCGAAGGTGATGCTGACGCACGGCCGGCTGTTGTCGCCGCTGCGGATCCGCCGCTGGGCTTCCTCCAGGGTGACCATGTCGAAGTGCGATTTGAGCCAGAGCATCTGGCGGCGGAACGCGCCGCTGGACGTCGTGTAGCTCGTCGCCCGATCATCGGCAATGCGATGATAGAACAGCACGACGACCGGCGTGCGGTGCTCGGCCGCGGCGCAGGTGTTGGCCCACCAGCGATATGGATAGGTCCCGTAGTAATATGCGTGCAGGAGCAAGGATTTCCAAGGCGACATGGGCGGATGATGGAAGGGGGATGAAGGAATCCGGAAACCTGTCACTCTCCGTTTCACGATAGGCTGTTCTTCAGCCAGCGTTTGACGCAACTGCCAGTCTGCCAAAGCGTGTGGCGCAGCCGGGCGCTGGCTCGGGGGGCGACGATGCGGAGTTCGACGCTCGCCCGCGGTTGGGCATGCCACTGGGCCTTGTAGGGCTCGTCGCCACGGAGGAAGTCGAACACGCGATAGCCTTGTTCGATCGCCCGGCGGATCATCAACATGGTGATCAGGTGACCCGGCGAACAAGCCTTCTCCTCCGGCGCCATGCCGCCCTGATAGACGTACATCACGCCTTCGCCGCTCAGGAGGTAATCCGTGGCCACGGGCCGGCCATCGAGTTCGACCCAGGCCAGGCAGAGTCGGCCCTGGCGCAAAAGCTCCGGCATCACCTCCTGATGGAAGGCCGTGAACTGGGGGGAGGCGAAACAGCCAGGCTCGCCGAGCGACTGCCGTCGCCGCTGGTGCAGATCGAGGAGGATCTCTTGCCCCATGGTCAGATCCGCCAGGTTTTCCACACAGTGCATCATGGCCCGGCCGGCGCTGAGCCACTTGTCGGTGCGGCGGCAGTGCTGCCGCAGGCTCTTGGGGAGTCCGGGAAGGAAATCCTCCCAATGGTTGGGCAGCTCGAGCGCCCAGCAGTTGACTCCGGGCCGGCGATGGACCGCGTAGCCTCGCCTTTCCAATGCCTCCGCCAGGCGTGTCACCCGGGCATCCTGGGTGTCGGCTCCGGTCAGTT
>JBDKTH010000317.1:0-6096 GCA_039680305.1 Thermoguttaceae bacterium
AGACCAGGAAATCGGGCGTGCCCACGGTTTGGCCCAGGTCGCGCCGCTTGGGTAGCCGCGGCAGGTTTTCCCGCAGACACTCGAGAGCCCCGGGAGCCAAGAGCAATTCCAGTTGCTTGCCGGCATACTCCAGGGCCTCGGGGTCGAGATCCAAAAGCTTGACCTCCAGCCGGCTCCGCTCCGCCGCCGGCAGCGTCTCTGCCGCCAGGCGAACGTCGATCGCCGGCCCCGAGCCAACGCTGACCGCCCGGTAGGTTGGACCCTCATGGTGGAGGAAATGGCGGACCAGCGATGCCGCGATCGCCCGAGTCCGCGACCGCACGGCCCGCGGGGCCGCCTGACGCAGGAAGAAGCGGTCAAACACCCGGCCCAACGGGTGCGGGCAGAGGTCCTGGTTGCAGATGCGGGAGAGCATCTGATAGTCGCCCGCATAACCGCGGGGCTTGAAGCGGGCGTGGTGTTGGAGCGTGCCCACCTCCAGCACCGGCCCGGCGATCCGCCACAGCTCGCCCGACGGCAGCCGGTTGGCCTCGCCCCAGCAGCCTGTCTTGGCCAGCTCCCGCAAGCAGGCTTCCAGGGCCGAATCGACGAGCATCTCGGTCAGGCGCTCGTCCGCCCACTCGCGCGTGAGCCGCCTGGCCTCTTCGAGTTCCCCGACCAACCGCTCGGCGATCCGCCGCACTTCCGGCAGCAATTCCTCGGGCGTTGCCGCCGGTTCGGCCGGCTCCTGATCACTTGCGGGTCCAAATGCCACGGCCGTTTTCCTCGTCAGACTTTCACGAACGACTTCGTGCGATACATCCAATACAAGATCAGCCAGACGACCGTGTAGCGGGCCACCTGATGGACCAGCGGCCACCAGGCGTCCAGCCACGGACGCAGGCCGCCTACAAAGATATCACCGATCAGGCCGAAGTCGAAGAGGATCGTGGCCATGTAGACGGCGATCGAGTTCATCCCGACCACGACGAACGGGAACGTCCACTTGCGCCAGCCCCAGACGTCGATCACCAGGTAAAACAGGCCCCACAGCAGCAGGCTCCAGCCGACCGAATAGAGGACAAAGGAGCTCGTCTTGATCGGCTTGTTGATCGGCAGCCACGGGCTCCAGGCCAGCGCAAGAGCAAGGCCCGCCGCGCCGGCCAACAATAGCCCGATGGCTTTGACGGCCTGGCTTCGATTCGATCGCAGCCAATGACAGGCCAGGGCCCCGAACAGCAACAGGCAACTGGCCGTCGGCGTGGAGACGATCCGCCCCCAGCCTTCTCCGGCGTAGAACCGGCCGAGAAGCAGTTTGTCGACGTAGCCGACGAGATTCCCCTCGGGCGTGAGCACGCCGGCCCCGTAGCCGGGCACCGGCACCCAGGCGACCAAGGCCCAATAGCCCAACAAGAGTCCAACCACGGCGATCGCCTGCCCAAGGACCCCGAAGTTCAAGATCACCACTGCGGCCAGGAGGTAAGCCAGCGCCAGGCTTTCCAGCACACTGTAAAGGATCTTCAGCTTCGACAGGTCGTAGGCCAGCAGGTGTCCTTGGGCCATGAGCCCCAAGAGGATCAGCAAAAACGTGCGGAGAAACACGTGGACATAGAGCTGCCGTTTGCTGTCGCCCCGGGCGAGCCGCTTGTCGAACGACAACGGCATGGCCGCGCCGACGATGAAGAAGAACAGCGGCAGGATCAGGTCGTGCAGCACAAAACCATCCCACGGCACGTGGTTCGTCACGCGCTTGGCATACGCCTGAAACGCCTCGTTGCCCGTCCCGCGCGCCAAGGCGACGAAGATCCCCACGCCGCCGGTGAGCCAGAACATGTCAACGCCCCGCAGGGCATCGAGCGACAACAAACGCGTGGAGGGGCCGGAAGGAGCGTCGGCGGTTTTCATGGGCAGGACTCTCGTCAGCGTGCGTGCGAGGCATCGGGCGTTCAACGGCTGGAAGTGACTATAGCCCAGCCGCCAACGTCCAACAAGACAGGAGAGCGAACCCCTTTGTGCTGTTCCATGAGCCGGCCTGGAACAGCACTCGCGGGTATACCACGCGGTGGTGTGGAACAGTATGCTAGAAGGCGAAAGCGATTCCGCACCGACCGTTGGCCAAAAGGAGTCACGCCATGCTCCCGAGGGAAATCGTCCGCCGCGCGATCGAGTTCCGTTGTCCGCCGCGGTTGCCGTTCTGGCAGCACGAAGTGCCCTGGGCCCCGGACGACGTGTGGGACATCTGGGAAATGGATCGGGCCGAGGCCGGTTGGTTTTTCGATCGCGGCGGGCTGGACGACTGGCATTGCCAGTGGGCGCGGACCGAAGCGAAGAACATGGGCCAGGTCGTCCTTCACCCGCTGGCCGATTGGTCGGCCCTGGACCACTTCCGCCCGCCCACGCCGACGAACCCGTTCTACTGCCAGCGGATCGGACCGCTGTTGGACGAGGCCGGCGATCGCTACGTGGTCGTGACCAGCCATTTCAACCTGATCGAGCGGCTCCACATGCTCCGCGGCTTTGCCGCCACGATGGAGGACTTCTACTTCGAGCCCGAGCGAATCGAGCGCGTGTTGGACATGATCCTGACGTTCAAGCTCGGCCTGTTCGACGAGCTGGCCCGACGGTTCGGCGACCGCATCGACGGCCTCTTCTTGACCGACGACTGGGGCACGCAGCAAGGCACGTTCGTCAGCCGCCCGATCTTCGAGCGGTTCTTTGCCCCACGCTACCAGCAGCTCTTCCGTGCGATCCATGGCCACGGCTGGCACGTGATCTTGCACAGCTGCGGGCGGATCAACGATTTTGTGCCGCGCCTGGTCGAGCTGGGCGTCGACGTCCTCAACATGCAGCAGCCCCGGGCGTATGGCCTGGTGGAGTTCGGCCAAGAGTTCCGCGGCAAGGCGTGCTTCTTGACGACCGTCGACATCCAGTCCACCCTACCACGAGGCAACGCCGACGAGGTCCGCGAAGAAGCTCGTCTCTTGGTCCGCCACTGGAGCACGCCGGCCGGCGGCCTGATCGTCTTCAACTACGGCGACCCCGAGGCCCTGGCGGTCAAACCCGAGATGACCGAGGTGATGTTCGAGGAGTTCGTCACGCTGAAGACGTATTGGGGATAGGTGGCCGCCCGCATCACGCCAGGACCTTGTACACCTGATCGTGCTGCCGGGCGTGATCGGCCACGTGGATCCCCACCGACTGGCCCGCGCTGGCCTGTTCGACCGGCTGGCCGTCGATCTGGATCGAATCGATCGTCTGCATGAAGTCGCTCGTGTGGCCTTTGATGTGGATCTTGTCGCCGACCGCCAAGGTCCCGTTGAGGATTTCGATCGCGGCCACGTGGAGGTGGCCGAAGTAATGGGTGATTCGGCCGATTTCCTCTTCCGCCATTTCGACACCTTCCTTTCCTCGGACCGTCACGTCGAGGAGGTGGCCGCGAGCCAAATCGACCCAGGCCCCACACTCGCAGCGAACCCGGTGACCGAACTGGAACAATGTGACGTCGAACCCCGCGCCGCACCGCGGGCAGGTAATTGCCATGGCGTAAGCCCCTTGTCGCCTATGACAATTATGAGCACCCAAGAGGGGGTAGCCAACGGGCGGGAGAAAGAGGCTTTCGCAACAGGCGGAGTCCGTGGGCGATCTTGAGTCGCATCTTGGGGGCTCTGCCCCCAACGTGCCGTCAGGCACGCTCCCGCCGGATGAACCTCGCCGCTGCTACCGTCTGATAAAGAAGTGAACAACAGCGAGTAACATCAGGAAAACAAGAAACGCGAGCAGTGCCATGCCACAGCCGAAGCCGATGCTCGCAAGATAAGACATTCCCCGCTCATGCGCCGTTCGTGCCCCATTAAGAGCAAGTATCACGAAGAACCCGGCAATCATGGCGACCACCAGGATCTCTGCGCGACGATCGTAAAAGGGCATCCTTCGCTCGACCAAGGCGAGAAACGGGGAACGGAAGTCCCGAAGATCAACCTACCCCACCAGCAGCACGATCAACCGCTTTGGCCCGTGGACGCCGAGAATCAGAATCTTCTCGATATCCGCGGTTCGGCTCGGGCCGGTGATGAAGACGAACTCGCCGCGTGCGGCCGGATCGGCCACGCGCCGGGCGATCTCGCCCCAGGCGGCCGGAAGATGCTCGGCCAGGCGGTCGGTCGTGGCGATGACAAAGCAGGCCGGCGGCAGGTAGCACATCAGCCGCTCTTGCGCCGTGCCGCAGTCGACCATCGAGCTGCCCGTGTCGGCCAGCAGGCAGTCGGCCTCGACCAGTCCCGCGGAGAGATGGGCCATGCTCGGGGCGTTGTCTTCCGGCGTCGGCCAGACCACCTTCACCGTGTCCAGCCCGGCGACCAGTTCCCGGCACAAGGGGCGGTCGATGCTGCCGAGCGTGGTGGCTTCGAGTTCCTTGAGCAGTTCGACGAGCTTCTGGCGAGCCTCGTCCATCGAGGCCACGCGATGGACCTCGCCATGCACGGCCGTCAGTTCCTTGGCAAACCGCTCGGCCATTACCTCGGTGGTGGGATTCTGCCGAGCCCAGACCTCGGGCACCGGCGGTCGCTCCACGGGCGGATCGCTGGCCAGCGAGGTGCGGATACGGTTCAAGATGGCGTCACGACTGGTCATATGGTTGCATCCCTTTCCAACTCGGCGCGCAGGCACGCCAGCTCAGCAGGCTACTTTTTTCCCTTCGAGGATCCGTTCTGGAACTGGCTGCCGTGGCGGCGCCACCAGGAGCGGAACGCCGGCTCCGCGGGCACTTCCGGCAGTTCGCGCCCTCGGGTCCAGGCGCCCAGCTTGTACGGGTGCCAGGGGAGGTACTTGGCCATGCGCACCCCGAGCTTCACAAAGCCCATCGTCAGCCGATACCGCAGCGGCCCGCACATCGCCCAGGCCCAGAGCGTCCAGGTGATCCGCTCGACGATCGAATTCATCGGCGACGGTTCGTTGACCGCCCGATTGCGCAGATGGACCAATTGATGGGGAATGTCGATCTTCACCGGGCACACTTCGCCGCAGGCCCCGCAGAGCGAGGAGGCAAACGGCAGCGTGGCCGCCTTGTCCATGCCGAGCAGGTGGGGCGTGATGATCGAGCCGATCGGGCCCGGGTAGACCCAGCCGTAGGCCCAGCCGCCGGTGCGGCGATAGACCGGACAGTTGTTCAGGCACGCGCCGCAGCGGATGCAGAACAGTGCCATGCGTGCGGCCGGGTCGGTGAGCACGTTGCTCCGCCCGTTGTCGATGATGATCACATACAGCTTGCGTCCCGGCGCCGGCCCGTGGATCAGGTGGGTGTAGGTGGTCAACTTCTGGCCGGTGCCGCTGCGCGCCAGGAGGTTGAGGAACTGGGGCAGGTACTGGATGCTGGGGATCACCTTTTCGATCCCCATCAGCACGACGTGGATCGGCGGGGCCGAGGTCGACAGGCCGCCGTTCCCCTCGTTCTCCACGACGCAGACCGTGCCCGTGTCGGCGATGGCGAAGTTGACGCCCGAGACGCCCAAGTCGGCCTTGACGAACTCTTCGCGCAGATGCTTGCGGGCGAGACCCGTCAGGTACTGGTGTTCGGCGCTGAACGGCTCGCCAAGCTCTTTGTTAAACAGATGTCCCACGTCGGCGGCCGACATGTGCAGCGCGGGCGTCACAATGTGCACCGGGCGCTGCTTGGCCAGTTGGACGATATACTCGCCCAGGTCGGTCTCCAGGGCCCGGACCCCGGCGGCTTCCAGCACGTGGTTCAGCTCCATCTCCTCGCTGACCATCGTCTTGGCCTTGACCACGGTTTTTACGTTGTGCTCGCGCACGATGTCCAACACGTGCTGGTTGGCCTCGGCGGCGTTCTGGGCGTAGAGGACCGTGGCCCCCTTGGCCGAGATGTTCCGCTCGAACTCGACCAGCAGCTTGTCGAGGTTGGCAATCGCATAGTTCTTGATCGCGTTGGCCGCGGTGCGCCACTCCTGCCACTGCGGAATCTCGGCGGCCACCTGGCGATTATGTTTGCTCGACCGTTCGGCCGACTCGCCGAGCGATTTCGACCCATGCGGCTCGTAGAGCCCCTTGGTCTCCGCCTTGAGGAACTGCGCACCGTCGAGGTGAGGAATATCGTGGGACATG
>JBDKTH010001071.1:0-12121 GCA_039680305.1 Thermoguttaceae bacterium
GGACCGGCTTGGATCCGCTCGGCCAGCGACCCCCGCTCCAGGTACTCCATGATGTAGTAGGGTGGATCCGCCTCCCAGCCGACGCCAATCAGCTGGACCACGTAGCGGTCGGCGAACAAGAAGGCCAGCTTCTCGACCTCGCGCGACAGGAGCGACCAATCGAGCCCGCCCCGATGCGCGTAGAACTTGATCGCCACCCGGCGGCCAGTGTTCTTCTCGATCGCCACCCAGACTTCGCCATAGGCTCCCCCGCCGAGGAACCGCTCCGGTTCGTACCCCGAAACCTGCGTGGGCGGATGCGCACGCTGCAGGCTCATTTCCAGGGAATGGCGGCGTTCCTGCCCGCCTTGCGGCACCGTGGGGTCGAAGCTCATGACACCAGTATACCGGGAGAGGAGAGGGGAGTGGAGAGAGGGGAGTGGGGATGCGGTCTGCTGGCTGCCTGACATGAGGCATCGAGTTGGCTCACATCTCCACTCCCTACTCTCCACGCCCCACGCCCCTCTTCCGGATGGACAGTCCCCGAAGTTGAGGTTGACGCTGCCCACGGGTTCACTAAAATGTTGCGATTCTTACAGTTAGATGTGAACTAGCTTCCCTGTTGAGCGACCGATGGCGAAGGATACAAACGAAGAACGACTTGTCGGCGGTGCATCGCTAGAAGCCTCGCGACGTGAGAAACTGCGACGCATTCAAGAACTGGGGCTTGATCCCTGGGGCTCGCGATTCGACAACCATCAGCCAATCGGTGAGATTCGTGCCCGCGAAAGCGAGATCGTCGCGGACGCCACCGTTCCCGTCGAGCCGGGAAAGCCAGTGGAGTGGCGCGGACCGAAAGTCCGCGCTGCGGGTCGGATTGTCCTGCAACGCAAGACCGGCAAGCTGGTGTTCCTCAACATCCGCGATTGGACCGGTGAAATCCAGTTGTTTGTCGGCCAGAAGCAGGTCGGCGAGAAGAACTGGGCGCTGGTTCAGAACTTCGATCTAGGCGACATCGTCGGCGTTGACGGGGAACTGAAGCGAACCAAGACCGGCGAGCTGACGATCTTCGCCGAGGATCTCTATTTCCTGACCAAGTCGATCGAGACGCCGCCGGCCAAGTACCAGGGACTTCAGGATCCCGAGCTGCGCCAGCGCATGCGTTACCTCGACCTGATCCATGGCGACGGCGTGCTGGAGCGGTTCCTGCGGCGCACGAAGATCGTGCAGTCGATTCGCAACACGCTGGCCGGCGAAGGATTCGTGGAAGTCGAAGGCCCGACGCTGCACGCGATTGCCGGCGGTGCGGCCGCGCGCCCGTTCGTCACCCATCACAACGCGCTGGATATCGACCTCTACCTGCGGATCGCGCTGGAGTTGCACCTGAAGCGGCTCCTGGTGGGCGGCATCGAGCGGGTCTACGAGTTGGGCCGGGTCTATCGCAACGAAGGGATCGACCAGCGGCACAACCCTGAGTTCACGATGCTCGAACTCTACCAGGCCTATGGCGACTACCGCGCGATGATGGACCTGACCGAGAAGGTGATCGTCGAAGCGATCCGGGCGACGGGCCAAGGCCTTGTCCTGCCCTGGGGCGACAAGCAGATCGACTTCACGCCGCCCTTTGCCCGCGTGAGCTACGACGAGGCCTTTGCCAAGCATGCCGGCGTGGCCCCGACCGATCAGGAAGGGATCAGGGCGGTGGCCGAACGGCTCGGCCTGGACGTGGCGGGCAAGCATCCCGACGTGGTGAAGAACGAGGTGTTCGAGGCGACCGTCGAGGATCAACTCGTCGGCCCGGTCTTCATCTACGATTACCCGTCGAGCATCTGCCCCCTGACCAAGCGCAAGGCCGGCAGCCCCGCGATCGCCGAGCGGTTCGAGTTGTTCATCCACGGCATGGAGCTGGCCAACGCCTATACCGAGTTGAACGATCCCGACCTGCAGGAAGAACTGTTTACCAAGCAACTGGCCGGCCAGTCGGAAGAAGACTCGATGGCCAAGATGGACCGCGACTTCATCCGCGCCCTGCGTCACGGCATGCCCCCGGCCGGCGGCCTCGGGATCGGCATCGACCGCCTGGTGATGCTGTTGACCAACAGCCAGTCGATTCGCGAAGTGATCCTCTTCCCGCTATTGCGGCCGGAAGTCGAGTAGGGAAATGCAGAATGCAGAATGATGAATGCAGAATGAGGAAGGGGCGAACAGGCCCCGTCGGCATTTGTCATTCTGCATTCTGCATTCATCATTCTGCATTTATTCTTGGCAAGGAAGCCGAGCTATGTACAAACTGCTGCTCTGCTGGCGGTATCTCCGCACAAGGTACATTGCGCTGGCGTCGATTGTCAGCGTGATGTTGGGCGTGGCCACGATGATCGTGGTCAACAGCGTGATGTCGGGGTTCACGACCGAGATGCGCAACCGCATCCACGGGATTCTCTCCGACGTGATCCTCGAGTCGCGGGGCCTCGACGGCTTCCCGGATGCCGAGTGGCACATGGAGAAGATCCGCAAGGTGGCCGGCGACTCGATCGAGGGAATGACGGCCACGGTGGCCGTGCCGGCGATGCTCAACTTCCGCATCGGCGAGAACTGGATCACCCGGCAAGTACAGCTGATCGGGGTCGACGCGAAAACCCAGGGCCAGGTGAGCGATTTCACCAAGTATCTCCAGCATCCGGAGAACCGCGACGGCCACCTGAGCTTCAACCTCCGTGAGGGCGGCTACGACATCCACGACCATCAGGCCAATGGCCAGGCCAAGCCCCGGGAGCAGATGGGCGAGGCCGGCTGGACGCATCGCCGGCGCGTCGCCGAAGTCGAGGCCTTTCGCCGGAAACTCGACCACAAGCAGCCCAAGGAAGCCTCCAAGGATCCCTTTGCCCGGGCGGCCGAGGCCAGCCAGGTCAAGGACCCGTTCGGCGCCAAGGGCGAGAATGTCTTTGATCCGGCCAAGCAGCAATGGGCCGGGGCGATCCTCGGCATCGCCCTGGGCAGCTATCGGACCAAGGACGGCGACGATCGGTTCCTGATCCTGCCCGGCGACGATGTGAAGCTCACCTTCCCCAATTGCTTTACCAGCTCCGGCAAGCCGGAGGCGCGAAGCGACGACTTCACGATCGTCGACTTCTACGAAAGCAAGATGAGCGAGTACGACGCCAGCTTCGTGTTCGTCCCGATCGAGAAACTCCAGCAGCTCCGCGGCGGGATCGATCCAACCACCGGGGTGGCCCTGGTCAACTCGATCCAGATCAAGCTCAAGCCGGGCGTCGACGGCGACGCGATTCGCGACAAGCTCCGGGCCGAGTTCGCTCCCGAGCTCTATGTCGTCAGCACCTGGCAAGACAAGCAAGGGGCCCTGCTGGCCGCCGTGCAGGTGGAGACGGCGATCCTCAACGTGCTCTTGTTCCTGATCATCGCCGTGGCCGGGTTCGGCATCCTGGCCATCTTCCTGATGATCGTCGTGGAAAAGACCAAGGACATCGGGATCCTCAAGTCGCTGGGCGCCTCGGCCATGGGCATCATGGGCATCTTCCTGGCCTACGGCCTCTCGCTCGGCGCGGTCGGCTCCGGGGTCGGCATGGTCCTGGGGCTCTTGTTTGTCCGCTACATCAACGAGATCGCCGACGTCCTGGGCTGGATTACCGGCACGCCGGTCTTCGATCCCGAGGTCTACTACTTCTACAAGATCCCCACGATTGTCGACCCTCTGACGATCACCTGGATCGTCGCCGGGGCCCTCGTCATCGCCGTCTTGGCCAGTGTCCTGCCGGCCCTGCGCGCGGCCGCACTACATCCTGTGGAGGCGTTGCGCTATGAGTGAACAGTCTCGACGGACGCTCCCTGTGGTCGAACCACCCCGCAACGGCGGCCCGCACGTCACGCTCGGCCGGCCGGAGGACTCACTTGTGCCGGTAGAATCACGCGACGACCCGCCCCTGATCCGGCCGACCCGCTCCGGCGGGCTCCTCTCGGCCCGCGGCCTGACGAAAAGCTACCGCAAGGCGTCGGTGAACATTCCCGTGCTCCGCGGTGTCCATCTGGGAGTACAGCAAGGCGAGTTCGTGGCCATCGTCGGCCAGAGCGGCTCGGGAAAGAGCACGTTGTTGCATCTCCTGGGCACGCTGGATGCTCCCGACGAGGGGGCGGTCTTCTTTGCCGAGCAGCGGATCGACAATCTTCCCGGGCGGCAGCGGGACGTGTTGCGCAACCGCTCCTTTGGCATGATCTTCCAGTTCTACCACCTCCTGCCGGAGTTCACGACGCTCGAAAACGTTCTTGCCCCGCTGATGATTGGCCACCATGTGTGGGATTTCCTGAAACAGCGGAAGGAGCACCGGGAGAGAGCAACCGAGCTGCTGGAACTGGTCGGACTGGGACACCGCTTGAAACATACCCCGCGAGAGTTGTCCGGCGGGGAGATGCAACGGGCCGCCATCGCCCGGGCGCTGGTCGCCAATCCGCAGGTCCTGTTGGCCGATGAGCCCACCGGAAATCTCGACCATAGCACCGGCCGGGAGATCCTCCAGATCATTAGCTCCTTGAACCGCCAGCGAAACCTCACTATAGTCATGGTTACGCACGATTTGTCCATCGCCCGCGAGGCGGATCGTGCGGTCCAACTAGTGGATGGTAAGATTGAAGAAGCGTAGCCACTAGGGGAGAGTGGAGCGTGGGGAGTGGAGAGTAGGAACGAGAGGTCGGCTGCGGATCTCACCTCCGTACTCTCCACCCTCTCCTCTTCACTCTCCACTGCTCAACCGACTTTGTCCCTGCAAGCGTGAACAACCATGTCTCTGAAGATCTTCATTAACGGCAAGCTCTACGACAAAGAAAACGCCACGGTCAGCGTCTACGACCACGGACTGCTCTATGGCGACGGGGTGTTCGAGGGGATTCGCAGCTACAGCGGAAAAGTCTTCCGGATGGGCGAACACCTCGACCGGCTCTGGAACTCGGCCAAGGCCATTTGGCTTTCGATCCCCATGACCAAGGAGGAGATGGCCAAGGCGATCGAGGACACGCTTGCCGTCAACGGAATCCGCGACGGGTATATCCGCGTGGTCGTTACCCGAGGCGTCGGCAGCCTCGGCCTCGACCCGAACCGGTGCAGCGACCCTCAGGTGATCATCATCACCGATCTGATTTCGCTCTACCCTGAAGAGCTCTACCAGAAGGGGCTGGAGATTGTCACCGTCAGCACGATGCGCAATCATCCGGCCGCACTGAGCCCCCGGATCAAGTCGCTCAACTATCTGAACAACATCCTCGCCAAGATCGAGGGGCTTCAGGCTGGGTGCATCGAGGCCCTGATGCTCAATCACAAGGGCGAAGTGGCCGAGTGCACGGGCGACAACATCTTCCTGGTTCGCGATGGCGTCCTGCTGACTCCCCCAATCGATGCGGGGGTCCTGGAGGGGGTCACGCGGAACGCGGTGATCGAAATCGCCCGCGACGCCGGGATCGTCGTGCGCGAGATCCCGCTGACCAAGCACGACGTCTACATCGCCGACGAGTGCTTCCTGAGCGGCACGGCCGCCGAACTGATCCCGGTCACGAAGGTCGACAGCCGCGTGATCGGCGACGGCAAGCCCGGACCGATCACGCGTGACCTGTTCGCACGTTTCCACAAGCTGACGCGAAGCTAAAGCGAGCCGCTCGACCCTGCTTGGCCGAGGGAGCGTCAAGCTGTCGTTGGGCTGGTTGCAGTGCTATCGCACACGGATGCGGAAGATCCAAAGAGGGTGTCCATGGATTGGTTAGCCACGGTTGTCGACCTGTTTCTCCATCTCGACAAATACCTGGATGCGATCATCCGGGACTATGGCACGTGGACGTACCTGATCCTGTTTGTAGTCGTCTTCTGCGAAACCGGATTGGTGATCACGCCGTTTCTGCCGGGCGACTCGCTCTTGTTTGCCGCAGGCACCTTCGCCGCGCGGGGCTCGTTTGACGTCGCCTTGCTGCTGTTGCTGCTAACTGTCGCGGCGATCCTCGGCGACACCGTGAACTATTGGCTCGGCAACTACATTGGGCCGCGGGCCTTTTCCGGTGACATCCGGTTCCTGAAAAAGGAGTATCTCGACCGGACCCATCGGTTCTACGAGCGGCATGGTGGCAAGACGATCATCCTTGCCCGATTTGTCCCGATTATCCGGACGTTTGCCCCCTTTGTCGCGGGAATTGGGGCAATGAGCTATGGGCGGTTTATCGCCTATAACGTGATCGGGGGGATCGCGTGGGTCGTGCTGTTCACCTGCGGCGGCTACTACTTTGGGCTGCAGCCGGTGGTCCAGAAAAACTTCACCCTGGTGGTCCTGGCGATCATCGTCATCTCGGTGCTACCGATCGTGGTGGAGTTTCTCCGCAGTCGGTATGGCGCGCCCGAGGCTCAGGCTCCGGCCTGTGACAGCAAGTCGGATTCCTAAGGACCCGTCCAGAAATAACTTGGAGAATTGAGTTACTAGAAAGAGAGGATCCGCCGAGCCTTCGACGCATGGCAATCCATGACCAACAGCGGATCCTCTCTTTCTATTGGGGGCCTTGTGGGGCTCTTGGGCAGTTTTCCGGAGAATTCGTCGTTCATTAATGAAGCAACTGCCGTCACACCCCGTGCAGGCTTCCCGGGTCTTCTCAGGGCAGTTGCTTCATCGGTAGCTCAATTCTCCAAGTTATTTCTGGACGGGTCCTAAGCGGAGCGACAGGCGGAGTTGGCAATGGCCCCTGATTGAGTGGCTGGGGCGATGGCTCCAGGGATCGCCGGGGCGCGTGCTCGCCATCGGCGGGCGATCGTAACCTGCTAGCATCCACCGAGATACAGCGGGGGCTCTTGGGATCGTCCTGCGGTGAATTTCTCTTGCGAAAGGGTGGCAAAAGGCTTGCGCTCAGGTTGACGCTACTTTCGCCTGGCGATACAATCGCCAGAGGGTTAGAAGGGTGACTGCCCCTCTTGGAACAAATCGTCGGGCATCTTCTTCTCAGAAACGACACCACACGACGCGCAAGGACTTGAAGGATGCACCTCCACCGGTCCACCATGGGCTGGGTGGTCCAGGCACCGGCGAAGCTCAATTTGTTCTTCGAGGTGCTGGGCAAGCGTGATGACGGATATCACGAGGTCGAAACGCTCGTCTATCCGATCGACTTATACGACACCTTGTACTTCAAGGAGGATTCCAGCGGCCAGATACAGCTTGGCTGCGAAAAGGGGTCTGGGTCGTGGGGGCCGCTTGACAGCGGTCTCCGGGCGGTGCCCGAAGACGCGAAAAACCTCGCCGTGCGTGCCGTGGAACTGTTGCAGGCGCGGGCGGGAGTGCGCCAGGGGGCACAGCTACGGCTGGTCAAACGGATCCCGAGCGCGGCCGGGTTGGGCGGCGGCTCAAGTGATGCAGCGGCGGCCTTGATGGCGGCCAATGCGGGATGGAGTCTCGGCTGGTCGTCGGCCCAATTGCAGGCGATCGGCGCAGGACTCGGGAGCGATGTCCCGTTGTTTTTCGCCTCAGGCCCCGCCGTCTGTCGAGGTCGGGGAGAGCAAATCACCCCGGTGACTCTGGCAGGCCCGTTGCACTTTGTGGTTGTCCGTCCTCCTGTGGGCTTATCCACGGCTGCGGTATATGGGGCCTGTGAGGTACCCCGGGCCCCCCAACCCTTGTCGCCCCTTCTCGACGCCTTGACTCGTGGAGATCTGGCCGCCGCAGGCCGGTTGATGTTCAATCGGCTGGAATCGGCCGCAGAGAAGCTGTCGCCCTGGATTAGTCGCCTGCGTCGCGAGTTTGCCCGCATGGACTGCCTGGGGCATCAGATGAGTGGAAGCGGGACCTGCTACTTTGGGCTTTGTCGCCACGCTCGCCATGCCCGGCACGTGGCCCGACGCCTACAGGCAAACGGAGTGGGGATTGCGTATGCAGTCCGAGGTAGCTGCTGAAACGCCCGTATCGTAAGGAGAACGGCCGTGGAAATCACCGAGGTTCGCATCAAGCTTATGGAAGAGCCCGGCGAGCGACTGAAGGCCTTTTGCTCGATTACCTTCGACGATGCATTCGTCGTCCGGGATCTGAAGATCATCGAGGGGTCCAATGGGCCCTTTGTGGCCATGCCCAGTCGAAAACTGACCGCCCATTGTGGCAACTGCCGCGCCAAGAATCACCTGCGCGCAGCCTTCTGCAATCAGTGCGGCGCTCGCTTGAAAGAGATCCAGACGCTCAGGGATGAGGAAGGACGCGCCAAGCTCTACGCCGACATTGCCCATCCGATCAACTCGGCCTGCCGCGAGATGATCCAGCAACGGGTAATCCAGGCGTTCACCGAAGAGCGACAGCGCGCCCAACAGCCTGGATACGTCTCGACCTACGACGAATACGACCAGGAAGAGCGGACGATGGAAGCCCGTCCGCAGCCCGCGCCGCAGACGACGCCGGCCCAGACGACCCAGATCCAGCAGGCGGAAAAGCCGCGGGGACCGCACAAGATGCCTGCCCAGCAGCCGGAAAACGCCGATCAGCCCAAAGGGGGCAACGGCAACTTCGGCGCCGGGATCCTCGAATAGTCCTCGCCTCGCCTACGCAAAGTAGCGCACGGCGTTGACGAACACCTGCAAACCGTCGCCGACCGTTCCGGCCTCGCCCCGCGTCCAACGCGGATGCTGGGTCGGATCGATGTGACGCTCCGGATGGGGCATCAACCCGAACACTCGCCCCGTGCCGTCGCACACGCCTGCCACATTCGCGGTCGAGCCGTTGGGATTGTCCGGATAGGGGACCGGCTGCGAGAGGTCTTTTCCGTTTCCTCCCACCAGCGGCCGGTATCGCAAGGCCAGTTGCCCGGCCGTCTCCAATTCCCCTAGCGTGGCCTCGTCGCGCGGGACGAACTTCCCTTCGGCGTGGGCGATCGGCAGGTACATCGTGTCGATCCCTTCAAGGAACACGCACTTCGAGCCGCTCACGCGCAACTGCACCCAGCGGTCTTCGAACCGGCCCGAGTCGTTCCACGCGAGCGTGGCGGCCGGTCCCTGTTGGCGATCCGGTTCCAGCAAGATTCCCGACTTGATGAGGATCTGAAAGCCGTTGCAGATGCCCAGGATCAGCTTCCCGTCGGCCTTGAACTTGGCCATCTGCTCGGTCAGATGATGCTGGATCTGGTTGGCCAGGATTCGGCCGGCGGCCACGTCGTCGCCGTAGCTGAAGCCGCCGGGGAGGCAAAGGATCTGGAACTGCTCAAACGCCGCCGGATTCTCCAGCAGCCGATTGATGTGCAGCAATTCCGTCTTCGCCCCGGCCGCGTCGAACGCAAACGCCGTTTCCTTGTCGCAGTTCGTGCCAGGGGCCCGCAAAATCAAAACACGCGGATGAACCATGGGAATCTAAGATTTCAGATTTCAGATTTGGAATTTCGAATTTGCAATTTGCATTTTCCAATTTGCAATTTGCAATTTGTCTTTCGATGCCTCACCACGCCAGCGGCTTCAGCCACGCCTCCTTGAGCGTCGTCAGGCTGGCCTTCACCACCGGCCGATCATCGACGATCTCCAGCACGCTCGCATCGAGCACCTCGCCGATCCTCGCACAAGGCACGTCGGCCATCGCGGCCTCGAACGCGACGGCCGCTTCCGGCGCGACCTCGCAGAGGAACCGGGTGTTCGATTCGCTAAACAGCCGCACGGCAGCGGTGGTGGCATCGGCCGCACTGGGGGCTCGGTCCAAGGCGACTCGCGCCCCGAGCCCGCCGGCAAAGGCCATTTCGGCCAGGGCCACCGCCAGGCCGCCTTCGCTCAGGTCGTGGCAGGCACGCACGCGTCCGGCGTCGATCGCCTGGTGCAGGGCGGCAAACGTCCGCTTGGCCATCGCCGCATCAACGGTCGGCGCCTGGCCGCCTTCGAGCGACTCGACCAGGGCGAAATGCGAACCGCCCAGCTCGTTCTTCGTCAGGCCGACGAGGTAGAGGTAGTTGCCCGCCTCTTTGAGGTCCATCGTCACGCACCGGCTAACGTCCTCCACCTGGCCTAACGCGCTGATCAACAACGACGGCGGGATGGCGATCGGTTCGCTAGCACCCGCGGGCCGGAACTCGTTGTTCAAGCTGTCCTTGCCGCTGATGAACGGCGTGCCGAGCACGGTGGCCAGATCGTAGCAGGCCTGGGCCGCACGGACCAGGGAGCCGAGCGTTTCCGGCCGGTCGGTGTTGCCCCAGCAGAAGTTGTCGAGGATGGCCACGCGACGGGGATCCGCGCCGACCGCCACGCAGTTGCGCACCGCTTCGTCGATCGCGCTCTCCGCCATGCAGTAAGTGTCCAGGTCGCCATAGCACGGATTCATGCCACAGGCCAGCACGATTCCACGCCGGCTCTGCAGCACGGGCCGGACCACGGCCGCATCGCTTGGGCCGTCGTTCATCGCGCCGACCAGGGGCTTGATCACGCTGCCACCCTGCACCTCATGGTCGTACTGCCGAATGACCCAGTGCTTGCTGGCCACGTTGAGCGAGCCAAGAATCCGCACCACGTCGTCGGTGTAGTCGGCCTTCGTCGGCGCCTGGAGCGGTTTCACCGGCGGCGGGGTGTAGACCGCCTCGCGAACGACCGGCGGCCGGCCGTCGTGGAGGAACCGCATGTCCAGATCGGCCACCTGTTGGTCGTGATACTTGAGCACCAGCCGGCCGGTCGGCACGAACTGGCCGATCACGGTGGCCTCGACCCCCTCGGAATCGCAGAGGGCTTTTAGTGCGTTCCATTTTTCGGCTGGCACCGAGAACACCATCCGCTCCTGGGCCTCGGAGATCCACATTTCCGTGTAGGAGAGCCCCTCGTACTTCAGCGGAATGCGGTCCAACCAGACCTCGGCCCCGATCTTCTCGCCCATCTCGCCCACGGCGCTGGAAAAACCGCCGGCGCCGCAATCGGTCACGGCCGTGTAGAGCCCCCGGTCGCGGGCAGCGAGGAGGATGTCGAGGACCATCTTTTCGGTGATCGCGTTGCCGATCTGCACGGCGCCGCCGGAGACGGTCTCGCTCTGGCTGGTCAACTCGGCCGAGCTGAACGTGGCCCCGTGGATCCCATCGCGCCCGGTCCGGCCGCCCATGGCCACCGCCAGGTCGTTCGGCTTGGTCTCTTTGTGCGACTTGTCGCGAGGAATCAGACCCACGTTGCCGCAGTAGACCAGCGGGTTGCCCAAATATCGCGGGTCGAAATAGACCGCTCCGTTGACCGTGGGGATGCCCATCCGGTTGCCGTAGTCGCGGACCCCGGACACGACCCCCTTCATCACCCGGCGCGGATGCAGCACGCCCGGCGGCAGCTGATCGGCCGGCGTGTCGGGCGGGGCAAAGCAGAAGACGTCGGTGTTGGCGATCGGCTTGGCTCCCATGCCGGTGCCCATCGGGTCGCGGATCACGCCGCCGATCCCCGTGTTGGCCCCGCCGTACGGTTCCAGGGCCGACGGGTGGTTGTGCGTCTCCACCTTGAAGACCACGTTGTACTGGTCGTCAAAGCGGACCACGCCTGCGTTGTCGGCAAACACGCTCACGCACCAGTCGTCGGCCCCGGCCTCGCGGCGAATTTTTTCCGTGGCGGCGAAGATCGTCTCGCGGAGCATGTTCTTGAACTGCCGTTGGCCCGAGGCGTCGCGATAGCGGATCCGGCCGGTGAGCGTCTTGTGACTGCAATGCTCGCTCCACGTCTGAGCGACGGTTTCCAACTCCACGTCGGTCGGATCGCGGCCCAGGTCGCGGAAATACGTCTGGATCGTCTGCATCTCGACCAGCGACAGGTAGAGCTGACCCTCGCGGCTGAGCCGTTCCAGGGCCTTGTCGTCCATCTCGCGGATCGGCACGATCACCAGCTTGAACTGGTAGGGCGAACCAACCTCCAGGCGCTTAAACGGCAGCGGGCCAACCACGACCTGCTCGACGGCGTCGTTGGCCAGGATCTTCGACGCCAGCAGTGGCAGCTTGTCGTCCGTCAGCCCGGCGATCCAGTACTTCTTCAGCGTGCGGACCGCCTCGGCGCAGAATCCGAAGTCGGCGATCGCCGTCTGGACGCTCTGGGCGACCGGATCCATCACGCCCGGCTTGGGCAGGACGTGGACGAGCCGCTGACCGGGCGTCGGAGCCTGGAGGAGGGCCTCGTCGCCCACCGTGGCGACGATCGTGC
>JBDKTH010000549.1:0-2904 GCA_039680305.1 Thermoguttaceae bacterium
CGTCACGCCGCACCCCGGCAAACACGCGGAAGCCCCGCCGGTCGAGTTCCAGGGCACACGCCTCGCCAATGCCAGTGGAAGCGCCGGTGACGAGGACGGAAGGCGAGGAGGAGGGGGAGGATTCGGAAGGAGGCATGACGGGAGGGAATTGCAAATTGAAAATTGAGAATTGAAAAATGCAAATTGAAAATTGGGGGCTTGGATCACCGGAACGGGCGGCGGCCAATCAGGACTTCCGGTCCATTATAGCAGGTGCGCCGTTTCGAGTATTCCGGACGCGCGAATCCCAAATCCCAAATCCCAAATCTTCCTTCAGTCGTCCCAGGGGCTCAGGCGGGTGGGCTGGGCGGGGGCGAAGCGGGCGGCCAGGGCGGCGTCTTCTTCGGCCACGCGGGCCGGCTTGGCGATCCGTACGTTGCGCAATTCGCGGAAGACCGCCGGCAGATTCAGGGCAAAGACGATCGCGGCCACGATGGGGAGAACAGTTACGAGGACGGGTGCCTCGACCGGAAGGCTGCTTTTGTCGATGATCTGGGTGAGCGTCCAGAAGGGATTGCTCATCTGCAAGAGGCTGTAACCAACGGCGCCTCGGTTGGGCGACATGGTCTCGATCAGCAGCGGCACGCCGCAGCCCAGCAGGAGCAGGAGGATCTGAATCAACACGCTGAGCACCATCCCGGTGCGGCTGACGCGGCGCAACAGCCCAACCAGCAATAACCCCAGGCCGAGAAGAATCGTCAGGTACGAGGTTCCGATCGCCCCGAAGATCAGAACACTGTCAATTCCCGGGCGAAGCGTTGACGTGACTCCTGCAATCCCTGATGCACTGATCACAACGGCCACGGTGGCCATGGCCAGGGCGGCCAGCATGCCCGAGACGGCAAAGACATAGCCGGTGGCAGGCCCCGGGTTGAACCAGGTGAGGAAGACGCGGCCCAGCAGGCTCATCGGCAGTTGCCGGCGCACGCGGAGCGACAACTCCGGCGATTCGCCGGTCATCAGCGCCCCGGTGATGTACCAATGCAGCCCGACGAGCAGGAGGAAGACCATCAGGATTTCGGTCCAGTAACCACGGGAAAACACATCCAAGAACACCCACGCCATCCAGCCGGTGAACAGCACGTGCTGGGCCAGCAGCACGACGCGCAGGGACGTGGAGCGGTTGTCGCTCGTGAAGGTAATCCGCGCGACGGCGGCAACAAACAGAAGAGCGAAATAGCTCCCATAGGCCGTCAGGATTGCCGCACAGGCCTGCCAGAACTCCGCATCGACGATGGACAGGCTCTCCCACTCGAGGATTCCCCACGCGATATTGCAGCCAATGATGAACGCCAGAAGCAGGCCGAGGATCAGCAGCACCGACAAAACCACCTGAATGTGTCTCTCGGCGCTCAGCGTGCCGACCAGCAGCGAGATCAGCGAGAGCCCCAGCGAGGCCAGCACCGTCCAGGCGATGAGCAGAAGGATCGTGGGAAACGAGACGCCCCGGAGCATATAGGTAAAGGCGAGGCAGGGCGAGATCGCCGACAGATAGAGGAGCATCTGGACCACGGCGCTGCCGAGCTTGCCTGCGACGATTTGCCGCGGCCGAAGCGTAGTGATCCACAGCAGCTCGTACGTCCGGTCTTCTTGTTCCGAGGCCAGCGAGCGGAACGCGCCATAGGGAACGATGACCAACAGCGGAAAGGCGAGGATCACGTAATAGCCCAAGAGCATCTCTGGCCCTTTGACCCCGTAGGTGACCTCCGGGCCCATGACCCACAGCCCGAAGATCGACCACGCCCAGCAGAACAACAGCAGCAGGGCGAAGGTGAAGGAGAACTGCCGGCTCTTCAAGGCCTGACGCGTCTCCTGGACGAGAATCGGGTTGACGCGTTCGCTCAGCCGGTCCAGCCACTGGTCGGCCGTCGCCAGACGCCCCGTGCGAACCACTTCGACGAGGGCCAATTCCGTCGGTGCTCCTTGGGCCGTGTCGCTCATTGCACCAGTCCCTTGGTCACTTGCATAAAGACGTCTTCCAGCGAATGCCGCCGGGCGCCGAAGGCGGTCACCCGGAAGCCCGCGTCGATCATCGCCTTGAGCAGGTCGGCATCGGCTTCGTGGTCGCCCTCGTGGAGGAACCGGACCGACGGCCCTTCCTGCTGGATCTGGCTGATCCCCGCCTGCCGGGCCAGCCACTCGGCGAACGTGTCCTTGCCGTCGATCACACTCACTTCCACCGTATGATGAACCGTCTGCCCCTGCTTCTGAATTTCTTCGACCGAGCCGACCGCGATCAGCCGGCCTCGTTCGAGGATCGCCACGCGGTCGCAGATCTCGGCCAGCTCGGTGAGGATGTGGGAACTGATCAGCACGGTCTTGCCACGCTTGGTCAGC
Organism: Thermoguttaceae bacterium; assembly: GCA_039680305.1. Classification (GTDB taxonomy): domain Bacteria; phylum Planctomycetota; class Planctomycetia; order Pirellulales; family Thermoguttaceae; genus JBDKTH01. The sequence continues at coordinate 2,377 of JBDKTH010000549.1, forward strand.
TGGCGGATCATGTCGCGCAGCTCGATCCGGGCGCGGGGGTCGAGCCCGGCGGCCGGTTCGTCGAGCACCAGCACGGCCGGGTCGTGGATCAGCGCCCGCCCCAGGCAGAGCCGCTGCTTCATCCCTTTCGACAGCCCGTCGATCGGCTTGTCGGCCAACACGTCGAGCCGCGTGAACTCCATCACGCGGCGGATCACTCGCTGGCGGTCGGCGCCGCGAAGGTCGTACGCTCGGGCGAAGAAGTCGAGGTACTCGCGCACGTTGACGTTCGGATAGGTCCCAAACGAATCGGGCATGAAGCCCAATCGCTGGCGCACGCGGTCGGGGTCGTTGATCACCGAGAAGCCGTCGATGAAGGCGTCGCCGCCGTTGGGCAGATCCAGTGTGGCCAGGATCCGCATGCTCGTGGTCTTGCCCGCCCCGTTCGGACCGATGTAGCCAAACACCTCGCCGGCGTGCACCTGGAACGAGATGTCGTCCACGGCCCGCGTCGGGCCGAAGTGCCGGCTCAGGTGGGCCAGTTCGATC
>JBDKTH010000730.1:0-1548 GCA_039680305.1 Thermoguttaceae bacterium
GGAACCGATCCGGACGCACAGGCTCGGAGAGCAGCTTCTCGGCGTGTTCCAGTTGCGCCGGCGTCGGCTTGCGGACTGCCAACTCCAACTCCCGTTGCCGCATGCTCAGCGGCACCCAGTCGTGCCACACGAGCTTCTTGTATTGCTGGCAAACGGCCTGCGCGCACTGGTCTGCCACGAGCCGAATCTGCTCATAGGGCGGCTTCTTCGGGCGGGGAACCGCGTAGTTGTTGTTGTTGTTGATGTTGCCGCTGGTGCCGTTACTCATGGCTGCCACGAAGGGTGGGTCCTGCCGATCGGCGCCGAGCAACTCTTGGGTGCGGTCGGCGAACACGGCAAAATAGTCGGCCGAGATGTGATTGGGACCGGTCCCGCCCACGTAGTGCAGCGAATAATTGGCCAACAGGCCCAGGGGCCGGCCGTCGAGCGTCTCCATCGCCAAGAAAACGATCTGCGGATCGACGGGCCCGGCCGGCTTGAGCAGGTTCGGGCTGTTGCCGGGGTTCATCTTAGCGTAGTCCGGTTCGCCGAACGGATTGAACAACTCGGTGCCCGGCTTCATCAACCACCGCCGGCAGAACACCTGCTCAGGCAGGTCCGCCACTGCCCAGGCGACCCGTGCCGGGCGAAGATTGTTGATCGCGCACCGCACTCCGTCGGCGATGCGATGGGCCACGAACCGCTGGTACTCGGTGAATTCCTTCTCGGGCTGGAGCGGATTCTTCCAGCGGGCACTGACCGACGAGTGCGTATGCGTGCAGGACATGAGCATCCGGTCCGCCGGCAGGCCGGTCGCCTCCGTCACCTGCCGCTTGGCCTCGTCCAGCACTTCGCGGCTGATGTAAATGTTGTCGCTGACGACCAGCGCGATCCGCGTCGTGCCGTCGTCGAGGACGAAGCAACGCGCGTGCAACTCGTCGTGGACGTACTTGGCCGGCGGCGGAGTGCCGAAGTTGCCCACCAGCCCGTCGCCCAGCCAGGGCGTGATATTGCTGGTAGCCACCCCGGCCAGGAATTGCTTCTTGCCCGGCGATTGGGCAGCGGCCGACGCGGCCAGCAAGGAAATCGTCATCAGGATCGACAGTGCAAGTCGGTACATGATTGCCTCCGCCAAGGTTGTAGTTGTTGGTTCGACACCACGCGTCAGTGGACGCGCACGGGAGACTCCAGGGCGATGCCCAGGTTTGCCGCCCGGTCCAACGCGAAGATCGTCTGTCGGGTGCCCTGGGTGAAAGCTTTGCCGATGCCGCCGGTGCTTCCCTCGAGCATCTGGCCCACCATCTCGCGCCAGAAGGCGGCGTAACGCGGCTGGTGCGTGAACTCGTAGGCTGCGGCCACGATCTCGGCATTCAGAAGGCAGGTGGCGCCCCGGCCACCCGCATCGCGGTACTTGGCGCAGTTGGTGATGTAGCGGAAGCCCTGGCCGGGGATCCAGCTTTCATTCATCAGCCAATCGGCGCCTCGCACGATCATCTGCCGCACCTCGGGGCACGGTTGCGGCTCTTCGTCCAGATAGCGGAGGATGCCGAACGATAGCACGCCCACGGC
>JBDKTH010000259.1:0-5003 GCA_039680305.1 Thermoguttaceae bacterium
TGGAGATAGTGAGCGCCCTCTTCCTGGAGTTCTTCCGGCTCGACGAGCAGGAACCAGCTTCCCGCGGGCAGGTAGTCGGCCAGGTGTCCGCGATACTTCGCGTTGGGTTCGACGGCCGTCAGGTCGATGGCGTCCAGCTTGCCCAGGCTGCGTTGGCTGGAGATCTCAAAGCGGCGGATCGACTCGATCTGGTCGCCGAAGAACTCGATGCGGACTGGGTCGCTCCAGTCGGGGGCAAAGATGTCGAGGAGCCCGCCGCGTACGGAAAACTCGCCCGGCAATTCCACGGCGGGCATGCTGTGAAACTCGTTCTCCACCAGCCACCGGGTCAGGGCCTGCCGGTCAGTCTCGTCACCGACACGCAACGAGCGAGTCTGCTGACTCAGACAGGCACGCTCGGGCACAGGGTGAATCAGGCTCTGAATGCTGGTGAAGACCAGCGAGGGCGGCTCCGAACCTTGAAGGCTCTTCAGGAGCCGTATCCGCTCGCCGAAGGCTTCATCGCGAATCGCCCGCTCGCCGTTGAGCGGCTCGGTCTTGGGGAATGTGGCCGGGAGGAGCTTTGTGAACAGCCGCAGGTCGTCGACAAAGTCGTCGATGTCGTCGACACGCGGGCAAACGACGACCAGCGGGGCGGAGGCGTGGCGTGCTAGCGTGGCGGTCACCAGCGCGCAACTTGAGCCCCAGACTCCGTCCAGCGTCGCCGCATGCCCCGCCTTCAAGGCCGCGACGACCTCCGGGAAGCCCGCATGCTGTTCCAGGCGTTCGGCCAACTCCAAGAGCCGGTCGGACGCGCGTGCGGCCGCATCGGCTTGTGCCATGATGTGGCGTGCATTGTACGACACGCCCCGCGTGGCTCAAAGGCGAAAAGAAAAACGGGGGACTTCCGTCCCCCGTTCAATGGCTTCATCGCACCGACTCAGACCGAGCGAAGCAAGTGCTCGATCGGCGACTCGGTTCAGTTCCGGTTTCGGTTGCCGCGTGAGCGCTGCTGGCCGGCGGGGTTTTTCGCCCGCGCTTCCATGTTGCGATTGACAACGACCCCTACCGCATCCTCCCACGTGGGGATGCCGCGATGGACCAGCCGCTCGCCACCATCGTCGTCGGCGTCGTCCAAGTGGTCATCGTCCAATTCGTCACGAGACGACGTGCGGACGGGCTCGACGAGCAACGCGTCATTGTCTTCGTCTTCGCTGCCGATGCTCGTCAACGACTCATCCACCGAGTCTTCGGCCGAAGGCGCGGCGACCTCGCTGGCCCCCTTCTTTCGGCTGGAGCGACGACGGCGGCGACGGCGGCCGCGGCCCGGGGCTTCCGTGGACGTTGACGTCATGGAACTGACAATCAACGACTCACTATTGCTCACCGGCGCGGCGGGTTCGTCCTCCGTCTCGGTCTCCGCTTCGTCTTCGCCGAAATCGATCTCGTCGCTGGTCGGCAATTCCGGGGTCTCGGGGAGTTGCGTTTCCTCGGGCTTCCGGGGACGACGGCGGCGGCGTTTGCGGCGGCGTTTCCTATCTGGCCGCGACTCTTCAACCGCCTCGGTGTCCACGTGTTCGACAAGCTGGTCGCCGAGTTGCTGGTCGCCTTCGCTGAAGACGTCGACTACGTCGACTTCGGATTCCTCCGATTCTTCCATGGCGACCGCCGGCGGCGCTGGCAAAACGACGGGCGGAGCCTGGGGCTCCACGACTTCGGTGCTCGTCGTCTCCTCGGTGGTCTGCGAGACGGTTTCGGCATCGACGGCCACGCCGAGCTGCTCGGCCAACTGAAGCCAGTCGGTCGACGAACGGTGGGCCTCGGGGCGCGTAAACGAATACCGTGGCCCTTCAGGGACGCGAGGGGCCGGTTCTTCGCTGGCGGCTGGCTCGACCGGGGCCGGGGCGCTCTCGTCCTTCTTTTCCTCAGAAGGGGGCGCGCCGAGCCGCGAAGCCAACAGCGTCCAATGATCCTGTCTTTCTTGATCGGTCATGTTCTTGAGAGCTTCTTGTGCTAACGGGCCTCATTCGGCCTCTTCTTCCTAGCCCGCGGAAGAAATACCACTATAAACTTTTTCGGCTTGAATGGGAAGCGGCATCCGGCTGTCATCAGAGTGATTCACCCAGATCACTCTGATGACAGCTTCGCTGTCGTCTCCCCCTCCCGTCGGCAAGGCAATCCTATCTTGTTATGGGTTCACAACTTGTTAATATAACATGAATTAGGATGCTGAGCATTCTCTGATACGACGACGCCCCCGATTTGTGGCATCCGTTTCGCAGATAGCATTGGGCGAGGTTCCGATAAGACTCGTCAAATAGGGAGGATGGCCATGGGAAGTCCAAAGACTCAACGGTTACGATCCGGCATAATCCGGGTCCTGTCGGGGGGACTGGTATTCCTGATGATCGCCGTGGGAGTCGCCGTGGCCGGGGGACGGGGACGCGGTGGCGATGGCGATGCGAGCCGATCGTTCCGCGGTGCTACGACGGACAACTCAGCGTCGCGACAGGTGGCCCCGGCCCAGCCTCAGCGTGAATCCCGCCGCTGGTCCGCGGTGTCGGGCTCGCCGGCTGGGGAGACCAGACCACAACCGCCGCAGACGTCGCCCTGGAAGCCTGCATCGCAATGGGGGGCGGTTCGGAAGAATGAGGGACTCCCCGCTCGTCAATCCAACACGCTGCAGTCCTCGCCACCGTCGTCGCGGTTCGGCCACCGCGTGGAACCGACCTACCAGCCCGCTCAGACCAGCGGGCTCATTCAAGGCCGCGTGTCGCCCTCCGTGCCTCCGCAGGCCGGGACCGGCCAGCAAGAGACCTCGGGACTTCGACGCAGTGAGCCGAAGGTGCTCGAAACGCCACGGCGTGGAGCCGTGCAGTTTCCGACTCGGGGTGAGAGCACAGTTCCCCAGCAGTCCGGCCGTGGCCTGATTGCTCCGCAGACCCCGGCGGGATCGGCCACCCAAGACGCCGCGGAATCGCGTCGGAGTGGGCCGAAGATCATCGAAATGCCACGGCGTGGCTCGGCGCAGTGGCCGGGCCGAGGAGAGAATCGGGGAGAGACAACGGGGACGCAGCCGCCTGGCGGTCCGACAGGGCGGCCGTCGGAGAGCACGTTGACGCTCCCGAAGTCGCTTCCAGAGAAAACGGCCGATTCGCCTGTCGGTCGGGCGACAACGAACGACCTTCGCCAAAAGCGACCGGAACGCTCCGGGATCGGGGATCGTCCGGGCATCGACGACGTCCGAAAGCGACTCGACAGGCCGAACGACCGGGGCACAGGAGTCGAGGCCAGGACGTTGCCGGGCGTGTCGCGGCCGGCCGGCGAGGGGCTGAAGTGGCCGCGGCAGGACGCCAACCGGGAGAGTTTCCCACGGGGACACTTCGATCCCAAAGACCGGCCGTCGATGCGAGTCATCACGCCGGGCAAACCGCAAACGTCGATCGGCGGGACCGGGCTGGCAAAGCCCGGTCATCGCGGGTTCGTGGAACAAGTCAAGGCGGGCGAACTGAACCACTTGACCCGAGGCGCGGTGGCCAAGGACGTGAAGCTGGACGAGCAATATCGCCTCTCGGAGAAAGGCGACGTCGCCCGACAGTTGGGACTGGCCAGGCAAGCGAAGCGGCCGGCCACCTTGGAGGTCGTCCGTGGCGGCTCCGTCGCCCCGAAGCCGGATCCGGCCGGACACGGACCGGGGCCGGCACATGATCGTCACGACGACCGTCATGACGATCATCGCAAGGGACCGCATGGGTATCGCCATAGTTTCCCGCACCATGGGCCGGTGCACGCCCATTTCACCAACTTCTGCTTCCACATCGACTACTGCGGCCCTGGCTACTATCCGGCGCAATGCTGGTATCCGCACTGGAGCCCGTGGGTCTCCTGGAGTTGGCACTACCACTGCCATCCCGTCTGGGACCCGCGCCCCGTGTGGTGCCGGCCGGTGGTCTACGTTGCCGCGCCGGTTTGGGTCTACTGGCAAGTGCCCGTGTGGCAGCCCTTGCCCGTGGTGGCCTGCGGCACCTGGGTCGACGTGCCGCCCCCGCCGGCGCCGGTGGCGGTGGCCGCGGTGGCGCCCGAGCAGTTTGACTTGCAGTTGCTGGCGGTGCGGTTTGTCGACCCGGGGCACCCGGAAGAGAATCTCGGGCCGCGATTTCGCGTCTGGTTCCGCAACAACAGCAATCGCCCGATTGTCCAGCCGTTCAACGTGATCCTCTTGGCCTCGGCCAACGACCAACTCAACGTCGCGTTGCCGCAGGCAGGAGTCCGCGTCAACGCGGTCGAGGCCGGCGACATGCAGTCGGTCGACATCCGCTTGCCGGTCGGGGTGAATAGTATGGGGGTGGCCCCCGATGGGAAACGGGTTCCCTTCAGCACGCTGAACGTCTTGGTCGATGCCAACCGCGAGGTCAACGAGACGAACCGGACCAACAACGGGGTCAAGGTGGCCCGGATCGACGTCCTGCCGGTGGACCCGGCGACGTTCGAGGTCCAGCCGAAACAGGCGGCTAGCGGTGGCGAAGTGCTCCTGGCCGGCGAAGGGTTTGGGCCGGAGCCCGGCCAGGTGCTGATCCACCTGGGCGGCATCGAGATGCAGGGCGAGATCCTCGGCTGGTATGACCTGGGCGTTCGGCTGAGCCTGCCCAACCTGCCCCTGGCCGGCCCTACTGAGGCCGAACTGATTGTGCTCCGCGGCGACGGCGCCGCGGCCAATCCGATGAAGATCACCCTCGCGCCAGCCATCGACGGACAACAACCGGCGGCCGAGGCGGGCCCACAACTGATCGGGCCTGCCGTGGACCTCCAATAACATGAGAACGTTGAGGGCACCAGTATTCCAACGCCAGGTTTGCTGAAGGAACTCACCGCAGAGGACGCGGAGGATCGCAGAGGAAAGGGATGAGTGCGGTCATGGTTTCGGGGAAGCGGACGGCCAACGAGCAAACAAACTTCATTAACTCTGCGATCCTCCGCCTCCTCTTCGGTTAACATTTCTGATCAAGCAAGAAGACATTACTAAA
>JBDKTH010000313.1:0-4489 GCA_039680305.1 Thermoguttaceae bacterium
GGCTCCGGTCATGCGCCAGGGCTTTCGAAAACAAGGGTCGTCAGGTTAGAATCGTCCAAAAGGGGCCGCAGCACACCATGCTTGATTCTATCCGTCCAACATACGGGAAGCAGCTAGCCATGCGAACATTTCTCGGCGCAGTTTTGGGGGCGATCCTGGTCCTGCTCAGCGGTTGCGGGCCGAGCGTGCCGGATGAGGAATTGGGTACGATCGTCTATGAGGTCCCGAAGATCGAGGCCGAAGAGCCGTATCAGCTGCCCGATATCCCTGCCCCGGCCGGGAATGAGAAAAAGGCCAGCAAAGAGTCGCACGAGCATTAGACGCTCGGAGGGGCGGCTTCCGGGGGGGAAGGTCTGAGTTGCCGAGCCTGAGCCCAGCCGATCGGCTGGCCCGATTTCCACCCTTCTTCGGCCAGTCGTGGTGGCCCTGTGGAGCGTCCCTTTCGCAAGCCAACCTCGCCGACGTCTCCAGGCTCTGCAATCTGCCAGGTTTTAACTTGCATCGCCAGGCAATCGGATTAGCTTAGAACGCTGGAAATCCGCGTTCCAGCTATTTTTGATGCAGGGTGGCAACCATGATGGCGATGTTGAAGACGGGGGCGTTCTGCGGGGCTCTGGTGTTGGGCATGATGGTGATGGTCTGCGTGGGCGAGCAACCCACGGTTCCGCCGGTCGTTCCGTCCCCAGCCCCGGTCGCACCGAATCCGTTTGCCTTGGCGTACTATGGCTATGGGTATCCCCGGCTGGGCTACACGCCTTACCAGATTCCGTATTTTGCCCTGCATCCGCCGGTCTACTACAGCTATCCGGTCCCGCGGCCTTACGGCTACAGCCCGTTCGCCTATCCGCCGGGAGTCATGACGCCGGAGATCAGCTCGCCTGGGCCGGTGATTATCCAGAACAAGTTCGTGCCCCAGAAGTCGATCAAGGCCGCCGGTCGCGATCGGGTGGCCCAGGCCCCATTGCGGATCACCAATCCGTATGTGACCGGCAGCGATCCCATCGCCAGCAAGGTCACCGCAAAAATGCCTCGCGGGCCGCAGGTGATCTATCCGATGGGGGTCGCCGGCGAGACTCGCTGACCGATTTGTCCCGTCTGGCGGGTCCTTTTCGGGGACAATAGGCGAAATCGCTCTGGACACCAGCAGCAAAATCGCTAATCTACGGCTCCCCCTTGAGGTATGGTGGAAAGGAGTCTGCCTGATGGCGCCGATGCGTGCACTGCTGGTTGCCGCGATCCTGCTTGGTGGTTGTCAAGGAACGACCCCGCCGGGACCGACGGATCCATTCTTTGGTCCCACGCGGATTCCGCCACCAGGCACGGGTACGGCGTCTTCACAACCTGCCGCAAACCCCTACAATCCAGCCCCGCCGCAGGTCACGCTCCCGCAAGGGATGATGCCGCTGCCTCGCTCGAGTTCAGCAACCGATCCCAGCGCCTCGCTCGTTTCCTCGCAACCTGGGGACCGCGTTGCGATTCCCTCGGCGGCCCGGGAGTTGTCCGATTCCAGCCGCCAACTCGCCAGCCGAAACGCGACCTCCGCAGATCTGAAATCCGAATCGTCGAGCGAAGCGAAGACCGCCGCCGCGACGGTTTCGACGGTCGCGGCGAAGGCGGCTTCGCCCGCGGCTCCCGTGGAGCCGCAGAAGTCGGGACGCGAACGGATCTATCAGACGATCGGCCCACGCCCGAAGGATGTGGTCGCCTCATCATCAAGCCAGACGATCCCACCCACCATGACCTCTGCCGTTCCGACGTCCCGGTACGCCGCGGCTTCTCGGCAGCCGGTGGACATCATGGATCTGCCCTCGCCCAGCGGAATCCAGCTTGTTTCGGCGATCGAGGAGGTGAAGGACTCGTCGCGCGGCTCGGGGATCGGCGTGATGCAGGAGGTTGTCCCGTCGCGGTCGCTGTACGGCTATGACCCCCAGTATGGATGGCTGCGTGGTCGGCTGGAGTACTCCCAGATCGACCGCCGCTGGAAACTCCGGTACATCCCCATTGATGGGGAGACAGACAAGTTCGGCGGGAGTGTCATTCTTACCACGACGACCCTCCTTTCTGGGTATGAACGGGGCGATTTCGTCGAGGTCCACGGCAAGCTCGTTCCCCCCAAGCCGGAGAGCCGGAGTTTCTCGGCCGACTACGAGGTCCAGAAGATCGAGCGTGCGGGGAAGTAGCACGCCAATTGTGCTTGGGGATTCGCCATTTACGTCGTATGCTTGATCATTCCGGGCGGCGTCGCCGCCCACGGGCACCCCACCTGAATGGTTAGTAAAGCACTCTACCTTGAGCGGCGTTAACCCGGGAATCAAGGCACGGATCGATTCTCTGTTCGTCGGCACGACGCGGGGCCGGCTTGCGCGTTGGACGTTCCTCTTGCCGAAGATCGCGGCGATGGAGCCGGAACTCCAGCAGCTCAACGACTACGATCTTCGCAAGCGGAGCCTGGCTCTGCGCTATCGAGCTCGAAGCGGGGAGCCGTTGGCGCGTCTTCTGCCGGAGGCCTATGCCCTGGTGCGCGAGGCCGGCCGACGCACGATGAACATGCGGCACTTCGACGTGCAGATCCTTGGCGGCATCGCCATGTTCAATCAGTCGATCGCCGAAATGCAGACCGGCGAAGGCAAAACGCTCACGGCCACGCTGCCGATGTACCTGCACGCCCTGGCGGGGCGGGGCTCGCAACTGGCCACGGTCAACGACTACCTTGCCCGGCGTGACGCCGAGTGGATGGAGCCGATCTACAAGGCGCTGGGGCTGACCGTGGGCATCATTCAGACCCAGATGACTCAACCGCAGCGGCGCAAAGCCTATGCCTGCGACGTGACCTACGGCACGGCCAAAGAGTTCGGCTTCGACTTCCTCCGCGACCGCCTCTTGTTGCGGCGGATCAGCGAAGGGCAGAACGATCTTCTGGGAGGCATGCTCGGCCAGACGCGAGGCGACGGGGGCGAGAAACCCGTGCAGGGCGATGCCTATTTCGCCCTGGTCGACGAAGCCGATAGCATTCTGATCGACGAAGCCCGCACGCCGTTGATCATCAGTGCCCTGCCGACCGAGGAAGAACGGTTGGCGGTCGAGTGCTACAAGTGGAGCACCGCGGTCGTTAAGGAATTTGTCGAGGACGAGGATTACGAATACGACCACGACAAGAAGAGCGTGGAACTGACCCGCGAAGGCCGGCAGAAGGTCCGCATGCTTCCCAAGCCGGAGGCGATGGACACGATCGGCATGTTCCACATCTACCGCTACATCGAGCGGGCGATCAAGGTGGAACGGGAGTTCATCCTCGACCGGCAATACGTGGTCCACGACGGCGAGATCGTGATCGTCGACGAGTTCACCGGCCGATTGGCCGAAGGGCGCAAGTGGCGCGACGGCATTCATCAGGCCATCGAAGCCAAAGAGGGCGTGGAAGTGACCGTGGCCACCGGCCAGGCGGCCCGCGTCACGGTCCAGGACTTCTTCCTTCGCTACGAGCACCTGGCCGGCATGACCGGCACCGGCAAGAACTCGGCCCGCGAGCTGCGCAAGATCTATCGCTGTCGCGTCGTGCCAATTCCCACGAACCGGCCGGCGATCCGCAAGCAACTTCCGATCCGCGTGTTCGGCACGGCCGAAGCCAAGTGGCTGGCGATCGTCGACGAGGTCTGCGAGATGCACGCCCAAGGCCGGCCCGTGCTGATCGGCACGCGTTCGATCGACAAGTCGGAGATCGTGTCGAAACTTCTGACGGCCCGCGGCGTCGAGCATCAGGTGCTCAACGCCAACCACGTCGAAGAGGAAGCCGACATCGTGGCCCGGGCCGGCGGCGTCGGCAAAGTGACGGTCTCGACGAACATGGCCGGCCGCGGCACCGACATCAAGCTCGGCGAAGGCGTCGAGGAACTCGGCGGCCTGCACGTGATCTGCACCGAGATGCACGACTCCTCCCGCATCGACCGCCAGCTCCTCGGCCGTTGCGGCCGCCAGGGCGACCCGGGCTCCTACCGGCAATATCTCTCGCTGGACGACGAACTCCTGATCACCGGCCTGGGGCCCGAGAAGGGGCACCGCCTCGAAGACCTCGGCAAAGAGGCTTCGGCCTCGCTGGATTCCTATGCGGGCCTGTTCCGCAAAGCCCAGCAGAAGGTCGAACGCCGCCACTTCCGCGACCGCCGCGCGCTGATGTACTTTGAAAAGCAGCGCAAGAAGATGCAGCGGGCGATGGGCCAGGACCCATATCTCGACACGCCGAATTAGAATGCCGAAAGACTGAATGACGAAGGAATACCCGAAGGACGAAGCACGAAGGGGATAGCGTCCGTTCGTCCTTTGGTCAATTGTGTTTCGTCATTCGTTCTTCCGCTCAGGATGAGACGCATGCCGCCCTCTCTATCGTCCTCGCGTCTCACTACGCCTAACGGCGCTCTGGCCCCAGATCTCCTCGTTCGGACTCCGACTGTTCTCTTGTAGATTACCGATATGTCGCCGCCGAATTGACTAT
>JBDKTH010001029.1:0-3974 GCA_039680305.1 Thermoguttaceae bacterium
GCCTGGAAGCTCATCGTGTCGCCCTTCACCTCGACCACGGTCAGGCAGCAGCCGTTGATCGAGACACTGTCGGCCACGGCGGTTTCGGCGACAATTTTTGGCTCGCGGATCACCAGGCGGCAGCCGGGCGGCTCCGAGCGGATCTCGGCCACGGTGCCCAACGCTTCGACGATTCCCGAGAACATGACTGATACCTCAAATGTAGGTAAAGTTTTCCTCTTCCCCGAGCCCCTTGGCAAGCCTTTTGCAGAAATGCGAATCTGCACAACCTAGGAGGCTTTTCCCGCCCTAGGGGCTCTGGCGAGCAGTTGGGAAACTCTTATCGTAGTCGCTTTAGCGAGTCTTGAGAAGGAAGGGGCCTCCGGGGAGCACGAATTCCAGGCAGGTCTCTAGGCAACAAGCACGCAATCGGGCAAAATAATCCGCTCCAAGAAGCAATTGGAACCCATTCAGGAAGGACGCAAGCTATGAGTTCGACGATTGTTGACATCCGTGCACGTGAGATCCTTGACAGCCGCGGAAACCCCACCGTTGAGGTAGACGTCTACCTCGCCGACGGTTCCTTTGGCCGGGCCGCCGTTCCGAGCGGCGCAAGCACCGGCGTCCACGAGGCCTGGGAACTGCGCGACAACGACAAGAGTCGCTACCTCGGACGAGGGGTCTTACAGGCCGTTGAAAACGTCAACGAGAAGTTGGCCAACGAGCTCTGCGGGATGGACGCGTTGGATCAGGTCGCGGTCGACTACCGGATGATCGAGCTGGACGCCACCGAGAACAAGAAGAACCTGGGCGCCAACGCGCTTTTGGGCATCTCGATGGCCGTGGCCCATGCGGCCGCCAACTTCACCAACCAGCCGCTGTTCCGCTACCTCGGCGGCGCCGGCGCCCGGGTGATTCCGGCCCCGATGATGAACATCATCAACGGCGGGGCTCACGCCGACAACGACGTCGACGTGCAAGAGTTCATGGTCATGCCCCTGGGGTTCGACTCCTTCCACGACGCGATCCGCTGCGGCGCCGAGGTGTTCCACAACCTCAAGAAGGTGCTCAAGGCCAAGAAGCTCTCGACGAACGTGGGCGACGAAGGCGGCTTCGCTCCCAACTTGAAGAGCAACGCCGAAGCGCTGGAAGTGATCAAGGAAGCGGTCGGCGAGGCCGGCTATGAACTGGGCCGCCAGGTGTTCATCGCCTTGGACGTCGCCGCCAGCGAAATGTACAACGCCGACAAGAAGGTCTACACGGTCGACGGCAAGCAGATTCCCTCGGAAGGCATGGTCGACCTGTTGGCCTCGTGGGTCGAAAAGTATCCGATCTGCTCGATCGAAGACGGCTGCGCCGAGGACGACTGGGCCGGCTGGAAGAAGCTCACCGATAAGCTGGGCTCCAAGGTCCAGTTGGTCGGCGACGACCTCTTCGTGACCAACACCAAGCGGCTCAAGCAGGGCATCGACCAGGGCGTGGCCAACAGCATCCTGATCAAGGTCAACCAGATCGGCACGATCACCGAGACGATCGAGTCGATCGACATGGCCCGCCGCGCCGGCTACTCGGCCGTGACCAGCCACCGCAGCGGCGAGACCGAAGACTCGACGATCGCCGACCTGGCCGTGGCCATGGGCACCGGCCAGATCAAGACCGGCTCGGCCTCGCGCACCGACCGGATGGCCAAGTACAACCAGTTGCTGCGGATCGAGGAGATCCTCGGCGACGCGGCCATCTACGGCGGCCCGCTGTTCCCGAAGAAGCGCTAACCTTGCAGCGGTTTCGCGACGATTGAATCTTCTTGGGCGACGGGGGACGCAAGTCCCCCGTTTGCCTTTGCGGGTGCAGGCGCGAGCGCCGGCCTTCCTCCGGTCGCAAGCGACCGGGCTAAACGAAGACTTCCGTCAACCGATTGAACGGTATCGAACCTAACCCTGGAAGCTACGGATGCTGCCCTGTTCGTTTGGCGCGATTGTGGTGCGTTCGGCCCATCTCGGGGATTTGCCGGTCATCGGCCGCCTGATGGCTCCGTTCGTCGCCCAGGGGGAACTGCTGGCGCGGACCGAGGGAGAAATGTGGCGACTGCTGCCACAATCGTTCCTGGCCGAGGTGGATGGCCAAGCGGTGGGATTCGCCGCCCTGGAGATCTACTCCCAGAAGCTTTCGGAGATCCAGTGTCTTTCGTTCGAGGAATCGGCGCTGGCTCCGGAGATCATTGCGGCCCTGCTGCAGGTGTGCCTGGGGCAGGCACGCGAGCACCAGATCCTCGAGGTGATGGCGGTGGTGCCGCCCCGCTTGGAATCGACGCTTGCCAAGTGCGGCTTTTGCGTCATTCTGCCGGGACAAAAGAGAGCGATGTTCAACCGCACCGGCCCCGGCTCGACCGATAAGAATCCGTCAGCCCCACAGGCTGCGCTCGGCGACGTCGTCATTCGGCCGGCCACCATCGGCGATGCCGCGAGCTTGGCCCAGTTCCTCGCGCCGTTCGTCGCACGCGGCGAGCTTCTGCCGCGCACCGAGGAAGAACTGCACACGCTCCTGCGCAACGGCTTTGTGGCCGAAGCCGAGGGGCGCATCGTCGGCTTCACCGCGCTGGAGGTCTATTCCGAAAAGCTGGCCGAAGTGCAATGCGTTTCGGTCGACGAGGCCTATCGCGGCCAAGGCATTGCCCGGCGTTTGATCACGTTGTGCGTGGATCGCGCGAGGCAATTCCATATTGCCGAGACCATGGCCATCTCTGCCCGCGAAGAAGTCCTGCGTTCCTGTGGGTTCGACGATCCCCTCCCCGGCGTCAAGATCGCCCTGTTCGTCCGGAATCGATAGGTGCAGCTTTCACGATCAGCGCGTAGGGCGGCGACGAGCCTGCGAAGCCCTCTACCAAAGCGTTTCGCCGTCGACTAGACTCAAGAGCAGGGGTTTCGTGCCTTCCCCGCTTGAAACAAACCGGGAGCTGCGTCCATGTCGATCTTCTTCGAGAGCCCGATGCCGGCCATCCTCATCGGCATTTGCCTGGAGGCCGTGCTGGGCACCGTTCTGTTGGCGACCCGGCGGGGCTGGCTCTTCGCGCCGATCGTCGCGGTGCTCCTGTTGACGCTTGGCGGCGTGTGGCTGGAACGGGCCGTGGTGACCGAGCAGGAACGGGTCGAGATAACCGTGGACAATCTCGCCGCCGCACTGACGTCCAACGACCTGGCCAAGGTGCAAAGCTTCATCGCCCCCAGCGCCCACTTCACCCGGCAGCGGGCCGCCTGGGCGCTCGGGATGGTCACGGTGACCGACACCAGGATCCACAACCTCAAGATCACGATCAACAAACTGGCCAGCCCGCCGACCGCCGAGGCTAAATTCGACGGGGTGATCTTCTTCCGCGGCAAGATGATCGACATCAGCCACGACCGCTATCCGGCCGAGTTCACCGTCGAGTTTGAGCAGGACGGCGACCGCTGGCTGGTCACCGACCATATCGAGTATGAGCAGGCCCATCTGTAAGAGTTGGAAAGGGAACCACGAAAAACACTAGATGCACGAAAAGGAAGACAGCCGAAGAAAGGTCAGGGAAAGACCTTCATCTCTCGCCTTCATCTCCCGTTTTTCGTGCCTTTCTTGGTCCTCATCTTATTCTCTTCTCCGTGGCCTCCGTGGTGATATCCGCGTCCTGCAGTCAGTTACCGTTTCCCACACCGCCGGTCGCTGGCGGGCGAGTGGCGCCCGCGGGCGGATAGGGGTAGGGATTCCCGAAATACGGCCAGGGCGGATAGGGCAGGCGGCCCAGGCCATAGGGATTGACCCATGAGCCGAACGGGTCGGTCCAGGGGCCTTGCGGATTGCCCCACGGTCCGAAGGGCGTGGCTCCTTCGCGGAACGGACGCAGCCACTCGCCGTAGGGTCGGATGTTTTCCCCCTCTCCCCACGTCTCGACGATATGCATGTGGTCCACGCTATTGCCGGCGCGCAGCGTGCTCTGATTGTGCCGGTCCATGCTCTGCTGATAG
>JBDKTH010000170.1:0-2087 GCA_039680305.1 Thermoguttaceae bacterium
GTGGCCCTGTTCCTGGCCCTTTTGGAAGAACGTTGCGTGCTGGTTCCGCTGACCAGTTCGCTTGCCAGCAAACGCGACGAGTTCCAGGCCACGGCCCAGGCCGAGCATGGGATCACCCTCGATGCGAACGACAAGTTCGACGTTCATCCACGCCCTCCGCAGGCCGCCCATCCCCTATACCAGCAACTTCGCACGCTCAGCCATCCCGGACTGGTCCTGTTCTCTTCGGGGTCGACCGGCGAGAGCAAGGCCGCCGTGCACGATCTCGTGCGCCTGCTGGAAAGGTTCCACGAGCGTCGCCACCGCCTGCGTACGATCTCCTTCCTCCTCTACGACCACATCGGCGGCGTGAATACGATGCTCTACACGCTGGCCAACGGCGGTTGCTTGGTGACGGTCGAGGATCGCCGTCCCGACACGGTGCTCAAGGCCGTTCAGGATCATCGCGTAGAACTGCTTCCCACCTCGCCGACGTTCCTCAACCTCATCCTTCTGAGCGAGGCCCATACCCGTTACGACCTCTCCTCGCTCCGCACGGTGACTTACGGCACCGAGCCGATGCCGGAGAGCACTCTGCGGCGTTTCCACGAACTGTTTCCGCAGGTGCGATTGACCCAGACCTATGGTCTTTCGGAGGTCGGCATCCTGCGATCGCAATCCCAAAGCTCGGATTCTCTCTGGGTAAAGCTCGGTGGCGAAGGATTTGAAACGCGCGTGGTCGACGGAATCCTCCACATCAAGGCCCGTTCGGCCATGCTCGGCTATCTCAACGCCCCCAGCCCGTTTGCGGCCGACGGCTGGCTCGTCACGGGCGACGCCGTGCTTCAAAATGGCGAGTACCTGCGAATCCTGGGACGGAAATCCGAACTGATCAACGTCGGCGGCGAAAAGGTCTTTCCCGCCGAAGTGGAAAGCGTGCTCCAGGAGCTGGACAACGTGGCCGAGGTGAGCGTCTATGGCGAGCCGAATCCGATCACCGGCCAGATCGTCTGTGCTCAGGTCACCCTCTGCCAGCCCGAGCCGGAAAGGGCGTTCATCCGCCGGCTCAAGCAGTTCTGCCGCCAGCGGCTCGAGCCCTACAAGATTCCCGTGAAGACCAAGCTCGTTGCGGTTCCGCAGCACACCGAGCGTTTCAAACGCACCCGCTCCCAGCAGCTTAAGGACCCGTCCGGAGATAATTTGGAGAACTGAGCGACCAGTGAGCCAGTTTCCTCTGATTGGGGGTATGATCCTCCAGGCCGCCTCCGCAGCCGGCCGGCGCTCCGCGGATTGCCCCCAGGTTTAGCGAGAGAATTGTGGAAAGCCTCACGTGTTGTGGTGCACATTTTGCGACGCGGCGCACATTCGTAAGTGAAGGTTATTCAGGTAGTTACATTTAGGCGAAAAGACGTAAGGGGACTAACCCGAAAGTGGGGAGGTGTTGCACAATTCAGGGGTGTCTACGTAGTTCGGATAGGTTTGTGCCACCTACTCTTACTGACCCCCGCATGGTTTCCGTGATCCAAGAGTCCCTGGCCCGTGCTCTGCAGGGAGCACGGGCCGTGCGCGCAGCCGCCAAGCGGCGCTTGGGGCGGGCTTGACGGCCGTACGCTGAAGCGCGAGGGCAATTTCTCGAAAGCGTCAATTGTCAAAGATCCAAGCGGCTCGCCTTCTTGGGCTGCCAGGGATCAGCCTAGCACAACGGCTGGCCCAATTTCAACTCGATTTGGCGCGGCGGAATTGGGAAGGACGAAGGACGAAGGAAGGACGAAGCACGAGGGAGCGAAGGCGGCATGGGGCGTCCCCTCTCGCTGTCCCGAAGGGGCGCCGGTTCGCCCAGCAAAGGGCAACGCCCTGGTTGCAGAAGACGTTCATCGCCCCCCCATTTTTCCCCCTCTCCGTCTTTCGGCCCAACGGGCCAAGAGAAGAATTGGCCCGTTGGGCCGAAGGGGGATTGAGGATGGAAGAATGGATGATCTCTGGGCGCGACCCGATTACCAGGGCGTTGCCCTTCGCTTGAAGAACGCCTGGGCCTTCGGCCCGCATGGGGTTTGGCCGCCTCTCGCTCGGCCTAAACGCTGCCCCCTCATTCTTCCCGTGGCCAGAAA
>JBDKTH010000082.1:0-4571 GCA_039680305.1 Thermoguttaceae bacterium
GTGAAGTCGAACATGCAGGAGGTGATCCGCCAGGATTACATCCGCACGGCCCGGGCCAAGGGCGTGGCGCCGTTCCGCGTGATCGTGGTCCACGCCTTCCGCAACACGTTGATCCCGTTTGTCACCCTCGTCGGCATGACCCTGCCGGCCTTGCTGAGCGGATCGGTGATCCTGGAGATGATCTTCACCTGGCCTGGGATGGGCCTGTTGTTCTTCGACTCGATCACGCGCCGCGACTACCCGACGATCATGGGCCTGACGCTGATGTTCTCCCTGCTCACGCTGGCCGGCCAACTGCTGGCCGACGTCCTCTACGCCGTGGTCGATCCACGGGTGACGTACTCGTGAATCGACGGAATTGAGGTGTGCTGTGACGCAACTTTCCCTGCAAACCCCGCCGCCGGCGCCGCCCCACGAGGAGGAATTCGCGCCGACCGCCTCGCGCGGCTTCTGGGCCGAGGCCTGGCTCCGCTTCCGGCGTCGGAAGCTGGCCATGACGGCCCTACTGTTCGTCGGCTTCCTGGGCCTGGTGGCCGTATTGTCCCCGGCGATCGCCGGCACGCGTCCGATCGTCTGCAAGTACAAAGGCCGGCTCTATTTTCCCGCGATGGCCTATTTCAACCCGTCCTGGGAAAACCCGGTTTTCTATAAGGACAAGTTTCGGCGGATCTATCCCAAGAATCTCAAGGAAAAGGACCCCGACAGTTGGGCCATCTGGCCGCTGCTCTACCAGGATCCGTACCGCCGCGTGCGGAGCGGCGAGTGGGAGGGCCAGCCCGGCAACCCCACCGGGATCGACGGCACGCCGAGCCGCTACAACCTCTTGGGGACCAACCAGGCCGGCGTCGACGTCTTGGCCCAGATGGTCCACGGGACCAAGATCGCCCTGCTGGTCGGCTTTGTCTCCACCGGCATCGCCGCCCTGATCGGGATCGTCATCGGCGCCTTGGCCGGCTACCTGGGCGGCAAGACCGACCTGATGCTCAGCCGGCTGATTGAACTGGTGATGTGCATCCCCTCGCTGGTCTTGATCCTCGCCCTGATCGCCATTCTGGAAAGCCCCACGATCTGGCACATGATGGTCGTGCTGGGGGCCACCGGCTGGACCGGGATCGCGCGCTTGACCCGGGCGGAGTTCCTCAAGCTGAGCAAGATGGAATTCGTCACCGCCGCGCAGGCCCTGGGCGCAGGCCACCTGCGGATCATGTTCCGTCACATCCTGCCCAACGCCCTGGCCCCGGTCATGGTGCCGATCACCTTCGGCATCGCCTCGGCAATCCTCGTGGAAAGCGCGTTGAGCTTTCTCGGCTTCGGCGCCCCGCCGCCCAATCCGAGCTGGGGCACGCTGTTGAACGCCGGCAAAACGAACCTCCAGATGTGGTGGCTGATCCTCTTCCCCGGGATGGCGATCTTCCTGACCGTGCTGGCCTACAACCTCATCGGCGAAGGGATCCAAGAGGCCACCGACCCGCGACTCCGCGAGGCGGGCAAGTGAGATGGGGAGTGGGCGCAAGGAACAAGGGGAACATGGGAAATAAGAAGAACAAAAAGCACGAGCCGTCGCGAGCCCGCGTGACCGCGCCCCAGAAGCCCGCCGTCGCCGTGGCCAGCCCGCCGACCGAGGTCGCTCCGTTGATCACCGTCGAGCATCTGAAAACCTCGTTCTTCACCGACGAGGGAACGGTCAACGCCGTCGACGATGTCTCGCTGGTCATCCCCAAGGGAAAGACCCTGGGACTGGTGGGCGAGTCGGGCTGTGGCAAGTCGGTCACCGCCTTGTCGATCATGCGGCTGATCGCCCCGCCCGGCCGCATCACCGGCGGGCGGATTCTGCTCAACGACAATGGCCAACCGACCGACCTGGTGCAGCTTTCCGAGCCGCAGATGCGCAAGATCCGCGGCAGCAAGGTCTCGATGATCTGTCAGGAGCCGATGACCTCGCTTAACCCGGTGTTCACCATCGGCTACCAGATCATGGAGGCCATCCAGCTCCATCAGGAGGTGAACAAGGCCGAGGCCCGAAAGCGAGCGATCGAGCTCTTGCACAAGGTCCGGATCCCCGAGCCCGAGCGGCGGGTTGACCAGTATCCGCACGAGTTCTCCGGGGGGATGCGGCAGCGGGCGATGATCGCCATGGCCTTGTCGTGCAACCCCCGGCTGCTGATCGCCGACGAACCGACCACGGCCCTCGACGTGACCATCCAGGCCCAGATCCTCGACCTCCTCCGCGCGCTCCAGGCCGACGTGGGGATGTCGATCCTGATCATCACGCACGACCTGGGCATCGTCGCCGAGATGGCCGACCAGGTGGCGGTGATGTACGCCTCGAAGGTCGTCGAGTATGCCTCGGCCGAAGAACTCTTTGGCCATCCGCTGCATCCCTACACGCACGGCCTGTTCAAGTCGCGGCCCGAGGTGGGGAAATCGAAGACCGAGCGGCTTTACGCGATCAAAGGCATGGTGCCCAGCCCGTTGCGGTTCCCCAAGGGCTGCAAGTTCCACCCCCGCTGCCCCTATCAGCAGGCCAGGTGTGCGACCGAGGAGCCGGAGCTTCGCGAGATCCGCCCCGGCCACTGGGTCCGCTGCCACTTTGCCGGCGAGTTGAACTATGAATGACGTGGCGCTGATGGACAACGAGAATAGCCAGAGCACGGACAACGTCCTTTTGGACGTCGCCCACCTGAAGAAATACTTCCCCATTCGCCGGGGGCTGCTGTCTCAGGTCGTCGGCCACGTCAAGGCGGTCGACGACATCAGCTTCCAGATCCGCGAAGGCGAGACGCTGGGCCTGGTGGGCGAGTCGGGATGCGGCAAGACCACGGCCGGCCGGACCCTCCTGCGACTCCTGGAGCCCACGGCCGGCCAGATCCGCTTTGGCGACACCGACGTCACGACCAGCCGCGGCCAACAGCTCCGCACCCTGCGCCGCAACATGCAGATCGTCTTCCAAGACCCTTTTAGCTCGCTCAATCCGCGCATGACGATCAAAGGGATCGTCGAAGAGGGGCTCCTGGTCCATGCCATGGGCACTCGGCAAGAGCGGCTCGACAAGGTCCGCGAAACGCTCCGGCAGGTGGGGCTCGACCCGAGCTACATCAACCGCTATCCCCACGAGTTCTCCGGCGGCCAGCGCCAGCGGATCAGCATCGCCCGGGCGTTGGCCCTCAACCCACGCTTCATGGTGCTCGACGAGCCGATCTCGGCCCTGGACGTCTCGATCCAGTCGCAGATCATCAACCTGCTGGTCGAGCTCAAAGAAGAGTTCAAGCTGACCTACCTGTTCATCTCCCACGACCTGTCGGTGGTCGAGTACATCTCCGACCGCGTAGCGGTGATGTACCTGGGCGAGATCGTCGAGACGGCCACGAGCAAGCAGCTCTACGCCAATCCGCTCCACCCCTATACGCAAGTCCTGCTGTCATCGGTGCCGACCATGGACCCGAAGAAGCGTCGCAACCGGATCCTCCTGCCGGGCGACGTCCCCAGCCCGATCAACCCACCCTCCGGCTGCCGCTTCCATCCCCGTTGCCCCTGGGCCAAGGCGGTCTGCAAGCAGCAGGTGCCGCGCGAACTGAACCTCGACGGCCACGTGGTCCGTTGCCACGCCGTCGAAAAAGAGCTGCTCGGCACGGGCGAGTATGAGCTGCCGAAACAGAGGGAGGTAGGGACTAAGGACTAAGGACGAACCCCACGCTGTTCAATCGGTTGACGCAAGGCTTTGTTTAGCCCGGTCGCTTGCGACCGGAGGACGGCAGGCGCTCGCGCCAGTACCACAACCGATTGAACCGTATTGGGACGAAGGACAGCGGACGAGGAGATGCTTGCGGCAGTAGCGTGATGGGGGGCGGGGGTGGCGATGATTGTTCGTAAACCCTTTGTCGCGTATAATGTTAGGTATGAAGGCTCGGGGGAAAGCGTGGCTCCCCCCGAAAGATGCGCGAACCGGTAGGTCACCGACTTGCGTAGAATTAGAGCAAGTGAATCGTCAAGAAGCCGGGGCCACGGAACGAATGACTTTGTAGGCCCCCGGTCGATGCCAGGTCGGCTGGAGAAGGAGAAATATCCGTGTTGTTTTTTGACCCTGTCTACTTTTTGTTCGTCGCGCCGGCGATCCTGTTGGCCCTCTGGGCGCAGTTTCGCGTCCAGGCAAACTATGCGGCGGCCCAACAAGTGCCCGCCCCGTTGAGCGGAGCGGCCGCAGCCCGGCATGTGCTCGACTCGGCCGGCCTGCACGATGTGGGGATTGAGATGATCCCCGGTCAGCTGAGCGACCATTACGACCCGCGGGACAAGGTCTTGCGTCTGAGCCAGGACGTCTACCAGAACCGCTCGTTGGCCGCCGTGGGAATTGCCGCCCACGAGGCGGGGCATGCGATCCAGGATGCCCATCAGTACATGCCGCTCGTCGTGCGCAACGCCGCGGTCCCGGTGGCCAACTTTGGCAGCGGCATCAGCATTTTCCTGCTGATCGCGGGATTCATGCTCCAGGCCGCCCCCTTGGTTTGGGCCGGAATCGCCCTGTTCTCCGGCGTGGTCTTCTTCCAGGTGGTCAACCTGCCGGTAGAGTTCAA
>JBDKTH010001126.1:0-10305 GCA_039680305.1 Thermoguttaceae bacterium
GAAACCGTTTGCCGCGCTGCCCCAGGGGCAGCACGCTACCCAATTGGGTGCGAAAGCTTAGCAGAATCGAGACGATCCCCCCAGACCAATTCGCCCCGGAGATCTACTGGACGGGGCCGTCGTGCAACGCCGGACGATCCAGCTTCACACGGGGGTTCGCGGATGTATAATAAGGAAAAGGAGTTACAGCGTCTGGGTATGGAGGCGCGCTGACGGTGGGGCGAGCGCCGTCACGCTGCATCGATCTGCTCGCAAGAAACGCCAGCGTGGCCGGTGAGTAACGCATGGGCATTCGATTCTATTGTCCGAATGGTCACAAACTGAACGTCAAGGCGTTTCAGGCGGGCCGACGCGGGATCTGCCCCTACTGCGGCGTCAGTATGCTGATCCCGACCGAGAGCACCCGGCCCGACACCTCGCAATCGCCCGGCTCGGACAACGAACCGGGCGTCCTGTCCGCCCTGCCGGCCGCGGCACAGCCGGTCATGCAGGCGCAGGGCCTGCCGAGTCGGCAACCGGCAGCGCAGCCTAGCCTGCGTCCGGTGCCCCAACCGGTCGTTCCCACGAAGGTGGCTGCCGTGGCGACGGTGGGCGGCAACCCAGCGCCGATGACCACGCCCATGCAACCGGCACCGGGAACCGCAGCGGCCAGTTGGTCGGCGGCTCCCACGCCCCTGGAGGCGCCTCGGCCCACGGCCCATCCCGAACCGGCGCCCGTCGCCGCAGCCCACTCGCCACTGCCCGCCGATCCGTTTGCCGAAGCGCCGACGGCCGTCTGGTACGTTCGTCCGGCATCGGGCGGGCAGTACGGTCCGGCCACCGGCGACATCATGCGGGCCTGGCTGGCCGAAGGCCGGGTGGGGGCCGATTCGCTCGTGTGGCGCGAAGGGTGGCCGGAGTGGCTGGACGCCGTACGGGTGTTCCCCCAGTTGAAGCCCGACGACATGCCCCTGATGTTAAGCGGGAAGGCCGGCAAGAGCAGTCCCGTCGCCGCCGCTCCGCCGCCCGCGCGTCGCGCGGGCCGGCCCACCGCGGTGATCATCGCCGTGCTGGCCCTGGCGGTCGTCGCCCTGCTGCTCGTGCTTTTGATGATTCTTTTCCAGCAGCCTTCGGTGGCACCGGAGCAGAAAGCTGCCCCTGCGGCGAAGACAGCGGCGTTCGCTCTCCCTTCGTCGCAGGAGTTCACTCGGACATAACACGGCCCCATGAAGATCCGCGAATTTCTCGACCATCACGGCATCGCAGAAAACCCCTTTGCAGATGAGGACGCCCAGACCGACCTGATCTTCAAGGGCCACTGCATCACCAGCACCTATCATCCCACCTGGGACAAGATCTTCGGCAATCCGGGCGAACCGGCCACGGCGATCGTGTTTGGCGAGAAAGGTGCGGGAAAAACGGCCCTCCGCCTGCAAATGGTTCGTCACCTGGCCGACTACAACGCCGATCATCCGGGCGCGCGGGTGTTCGTCGTCCAATACGACGACTTCAATCCCTATCTGGACCGCTTCCGCGAACGGTTCTCCGGCCGCCGTCGCCGCGCCGACCGCGTGCTCGGCCAGTGGGAATTGTGGGACCACATGGACGCGATCCTCTCGTCGGGCGTCACCCAACTGGCCGATCGGATCCTCGAGGTCAAGACGGCCAGCCATCCGGCGGCCTGCGACACTGAACCGCTGCCGATCAAGAACCTCAACCCGGCCCAGGTCCGCGACGTCCTCCTCCTGGCCGCGTGTTACGACCAGTCGACCGCCGAGACGTCGGAGTCGCGCTGGCATCGGCTGCGCCGCAAGCTGGGCTTTCGCGTCTGGCGCACGAAGTGGGATATAGCCCTGGGAATTGGCGTCACGCTGGCCGTGTTCGGGCTGATCCTCGGGTTGGGGATCCCCGGGCTGATCTCCTGGTCCTGGTGGCTGCGAACGCCGTGGCCCTATCTGGTGATCGCCGCCGGCTGGGCGCCGCGTCTGTGGCGGCTGCTCAAGTGGCATTGGCGAGCCCGGGCCATCGCCCGGAGCACGCGGGTTCTCAACCAGAACGTCAGCCTGTTGCGGCGGATCCTGCTATCGATCCCCGGCCGGCAGATCGTCGGGCAGCCCCTGCCCGCCTACCGCCGGACCGACGACCGCTACCAACTCCTGACGAAGTTCCAGGACGTGCTCCACACGCTCGGCTTCACCGGGATTATTGTGCTGGTCGATCGGGTGGACGAACCGTATCTGATCAACGGATCATCGGAATTGATGCGCGCGATGATCTGGCCGATGCTCGACAACAAGTTCCTCAAGCATCCCGGCCTCGGGCTGAAGCTGCTGGTGCCGGTCGAGTTGTCGTACTACATCGACCGCGAGGACCGTGAATTCCACCAGCGGGCTCGACTCGACAAGCAAAACCTCGTGCGCTCGCTCGACTGGACGGGCCAATCGCTTTACGACCTGGCCGAGTCCCGGCTGCAAGCCTGCGCGGTCAATGGGCGAACGCCGCGTCTGACCGACCTGTTTGAACCGGCCGTTGACCAGCAACGGCTGGTCAATGCGTTGCGTACGCTCCGGGTGCCCCGGCACCTGTTCAAGTTTCTCTACCGTCTGTTCGTCACTCACACCAACGCCCACACCGACGACAATCCCGCCTGGCAGATCTCCGGTGAGACGTTCGAGGCCGTCTTGGCCCTCTATCAACGGGAGCAAGACGCCTTCGACCGCGGGACCACGGTGTAGGACAATAAGGACGAAGTAATAAGGACGAAGGACTAAGGAAAGGGGGAGCTTCGTTTAGCCCGGCCAGTGCCCCGGGCACAAACTTCTTCTGGCCTCCCTCTTCTCTTTTCCTTCGTCCTTCGTCCTTAGTCCTTATGCCTTCCTCCTTTGTCCTCCCCCCCTTTTTCCGCCTTGACTCACAAGGCCGTTCCTGGGACACTCCCCCAGCCCTAGCTGCGAGTGAAGGCGCAGGGGTTGAGACTGCGCTTCCAGAGCAGAGATAAGAGGACGCGAACCATGGAGATTGACAGGATGCAGGCCAGGCACTGGATGCTGTGGTGGATGTTTCTGTTCGTAGGGATTGTCGGCTGTGGAGGATCAAGCCAGCCCAGCACGACACCGACTGGCGACAAGCCGCAATCGCAGGCGACCGAAGCGGCAGCCGGTGGGCAAGCCGACCTCAACCAGACACTGGCGGCCACGACCAGCGATCCGGCCAGTGCGGTGGCCACGTTCCTCGACGCAGTGCGTCGCGGCGATGACGAGAAAACGGCGGCGATGTTCACACCCGTAGCGTTTGAGAAGGTCAACGCCCTGGGGATCCAGGTGGCTCCCCGGGGGAGCGACACGGCCAAGTTCGAGATCGGCAAGGTCGAGAAACTTGCCGACGACGGCGCCCGGGTCGAGAGCATGTGGTCTGACGTGGACCCCGAGGGCAAGGAACACTCCGAACAGATTACCCTGATGGTCCGCAAGGAGAAATTCGGCTGGCGCGTGGCGGGGATGGCGGTCCCGGCGTTTCCGGGCGAACCGCCGGTGCTGCTGGATCTCGAGAAGCCGGAGGAAGCCTTCAAGAAGCTGGAACTGCTCGAGAAGGAATACCAGCGTCGGACTGAGGCTGCCACCCAGCAGGCGCAGCGGCCAGAAGAAACCGAAAAATCGGTCCAACGCTGACGAGAAGAACTATCCGTTTTTGTGGTTTTTTGCTGACCCCTGGCGTCCTCCGTCTGTCGTCTGGATGGTAACGGATCGTCGCGTTATGCCGACGCGGAGACGGGTGTCGTAACCCGTTGGGGAAGAATCAGTTGGGGTTGTACCGCGGGAGAGGGTTCGCCGGGCGAGTCCTCTCCCGTTTCTTTTGCGCTTCATGCGCATTCCGGGCAATTAGAACTTTTGCGGATAATTCACGCAAAATCCCTAGGTCGCCGATCAATCCCAGTGCGTACATTTTCACGCCGCGCCAGCTTGACAAGGCGTTCTGTCGTGCTAGCTTATCGGCATACGCGATTGATTCGATGCCATCCTACCCAGCCCCTAAACCTTGAACAGGGAGCCGGGGCTGAGTGAGGTCTGGCTTGGTTGCGTATGGGTGACTCCCGCCTGTGGGCCATCGAAGGCAGGGAGTCGTGTGTGAGTTTGGTGGCCACACTGCGAATCTCTTAACGCTACGGTACCTGTTAGTTGGAGGATGCTTGAATGAATCGCATCTATGTTATTGGCGTCGCAACCCTGGTTGCGTTGCTGAGCACCGCCTTGACGGCGGAAGCCGCTCGTTGCTGCCGTCCGAAGACCTGCGCCCCGGCCGTCTGCGGCCCGGCGGTCTGCGCTCCGGCTCCGGTTTGTGCTCCGGCTTGCGAGCCGAAGTGTGGCCCGAAGTTCGGCTGCCACTTCAAGGCCCTGAAGGCCAAGCTTTGCTGCCGTAAGGCCTGCAAAGTCGCCTGCGCCCCCTGCGCTCCGGCCGCCTGCGCCCCGTGCGCCGCTCCGGCTCCTTGCGCCCCGGCTCCGGTCTGCGCTCCGGCTCCTTGTGCTCCGGTTTGCGCTCCGGCGCCCTGCGCTCCGGTTTGCGCCCCGAAGTGTGGCCCGAAGTTCGGCTGCCACTTCAAGGCCCTGAAGGCCAAGCTCTGCTGCCGCAAGGCCTGCAAGCCCGCCTGCTGCCCGGCCCCGTGCGCTCCGGCTTGTGGCTGCGGTGGCGCCCCGGTTGCCGCCCCGGCCCCGGTTGCCGCTCCGGCTCCCGTCGTTGCTCCGGCCCCGGCCGTTGTTCCGGCTCCCGCTGCTCCGGCCGTCAAGAAGTAAGTGACGTTCGAGCAGTTTCGCCTTGGGGAGTGATTCGTTGCGAATCCCCCGGAGGTGAAGCCGCAAGCCTGGACCTGCTCTGTTGGTCTCGGCTCTGAGAAATTGACGAGGGACCGGATCTCTTCGGAGGTCCGGTCCTTTGTGCTTTCTTGGTGGTGTGCTCTTGGAGTCTTCCACCACGACGTGTTATAAAGGGGGCCTGCTGCGAAAGTGGTCGGCGAGGTCGGCCGCTGCTCCGCTGACGGAGCAGGGCTGGCGGGACCGCCTCTGAGCGCGAAACAACCCCGTCGGGATAAACTGGGAGGTTTATCCCGCAATAGGCAGGATGCAACGAGAGCCGCGCCATGGAAGGTTGGCAAACCCAAGTCGTCGCCGCGTCGGCTGTGGACGTGGACCAGCAGTGCCAGTTGTCTGTCGTGCTGCCGGCCTACAACGAGCAGGGCGCGATTCACCGCGTGTTGGCGGAGATCGTCGAGGCGTTGGCGGACGAGCCGCTCCGCTATGAGATCCTCGTCATCGACGATGCCTCGACCGACGGCACGCCCGAGTTGGCCGAGCAGTTCGCCGCCACATGTTGGCAGTGTCCGGTGCGTGTTATCCGCTGTCCGGAACGGCGCGGCGCCGGGGCGGCCCGCAAGGTGGGGATCCGGCAGGCCCGCGGCGAGATCATCGTGATGCTCGACGCCGACGGCACCTATCCGGCCGAGACGATCCCCGAGTTGCTTCGCTATTTCCCGGCTTACGACCAGGTCAACGGTGCGCGAACCAGCGAGCAAGGCACGCTCCCCTGGCTCCGCCGCCCGGCCAAATGGTTCATTCGCAAGCTGGCCTGCTACCTGACCGGCCACAAGATCCCCGATCTCAACACGGGCCTCAAGGCCTTCAAACGTGAGATCATGCTCAACTGGCTATGGGTCATCCCGGACGGCTTCAGCTGCGTCACGACGATGACGCTCGCGTTCCTGACCAACGGCTACGCGGTCAAATACGTGCCGACCGCCTATCGGCCGCGGATCGGGCGGAGCAAGTTTCATCCGATCAAGGACACCTTGTCCTACCTGGCCACCGTGTTGCGCATGGTGCTCTACTTCCGCCCGCTCAAGGTGTTCTTGCCGCTGTCCGGTCTGGTGATCGCCGCCGGTATCCTCAAGAGCATCGCCAGCTTCGCCTGGACCGGCAGCATGCAGGAGTCGGACATCGTCGTGATCGTGGCCGGCTTTATGACCTGCATGTTGGGACTTTTGGCCGAGGTGATTGTGGCGCACAACCGGCGGTGAGGAAGCCGGCAGCGGTTAGCTCTTGGCAATCAGCTTTCAGCCATCAGTCTGTTGGTGGAGTCGCTAGCCTCCAATCCGACTCTGACGACCGAAAGCTGATGGCTGACCGCTGAAAGCTAACTGCTCACTGTTCACTCCAAACCGCGACGATGCCCTACGATTCTCCAGCCCGTTCCAGCGTCGGAGGTCTCGCGAGGGATCCGGCCCAGCGTGAGCGGTACCTGGCTGTGGCCCTGGCCGAAATCCCGCGGCTGTTGGGGGCGATCGACCGCAATCCGTTCCGGCCGACTTACGGCTCGCTGGATCGCGAGTACTGGCACTATCGCACGAGCAGCTTTCCCTCGGAGATGTATCAAGAGGGGGCGTTGCCGTTGGCCCTGGTCTACGCGACCCGGCTGCCCGGCAATGGCTGGCACCAGAATCCCCGGGTCAAGGAGCTGGCCGTCGCCGCGATCCGTTTCGCCGCCAGGGCGAGTCATGCCGATGGTTCATGCGACGACTACTATCCGTTCGAGCGGGCCTTGGGCGCGGCGGTGTTTTCCTTGCAGGCCTGTGCCCGGGCGTATCAGTTGCTCGATCTTGACGACGCCCAACTGCTCTCCTGGTTCCGCCGTCGGGCAGACTGGCTGCTCGCCCACGAGGAGTCGGGCCATCTGGCCAATCACCACGCCTTGGCCGCCCTGGGACTGGTGCGAATGGCTCAGATTACTGGCGACCGGCAGTATGGCCAGGCCGCCGAGGCGACGATCGAAAAACTGCTCGGCTGGCAGTCCGACGAAGGCTGGTTCGAGGAGTATGGCGGTGCCGACCCGGGCTATCAAACGGTGACCATCGACTGCCTGGCCAAGATCCGGCAGCTTACCGGTTCCCCTCGGCTCGACGAACCGCTTCGCCGGGCGGTGGCCTTTGCCCGACTCTTCCTGCACCCGGATGGCAGCTACGCCGGCGAATACGGCAGCCGCGGGACCTACCACTTCTATCCCCACGGCATGGAGCTCTTGGCAGCCACCGACCCTGCAGCGGCCGACCTGGCCGACGGCTTCCTTCGCAGCTTGGCGGCGGGCGTCCAGGGGCATTTTGGCGACGATCGGATGTACGCCCATCGTCTGGGCAATCTCCTCGAAGCCTATGTCGACTGGTCGCCGACGCGTCCCGCCCCCGAGGTCGAGCAAGGTCCGGTGGTCACTTATCTGTCGGGGGCACAGCTTCTGGTGCGGCGGGACGCCCAGGAACATACCGTGGTCTCCGCCGCACGCGGCGGCGTGTTCAAGCACTTTGCCGCGGGGCACGAGCCGGTCACGGATGCCGGGCTGATCGTGGAGACCACGGAGGGACGGCTTGCCGTGTCGCAATCGCACGGTTTGGCCCGGGCGGTCGAGGTGGCCTTGCCCCAGTCGTCTCCCGGAGAGAGCGAGGGATACGTTTCGGTTGCCGGTCCGCTCCACTGGTGCCGATTCGAAACGGTTACGCCGTGGAAACAAGCGATCCTGCATCTCGGAATGTGGCTCGCAGGACGATGGTGTCGCACGCTCGTGCGGTGGCTCCTGCAGCGACGGCTGATCACCGGCCGGCGAGAATGCCCCGTGCGTCTGACCCGCCGGTTTGAGTTCCTCCGCCCGGAGACTGGCAAAGGTTGTTCGCTACGGGTCACCGACACGATTGAGCTGACCAGTCCCACGGTCCAGATTCGCCGCATGGCGTTTGGCACCGACCATCAGGCAGCCTATGTCGCCGCCAGTGGCGTTTACCAGCCGTCCGTGCTTCGCCCGTGGACCGATCTGGCCGAGCGTGTTCCCGAGCTGAACGCGAAACGCCGCGTCGTGGTGGTCCGGGAGTTCTGAAGATCAGCGGTGTGCCACTGCCCTGATGTCGGGGCAGCACGCCCCGGCTCGGAGGTCCGTCATTTGCTTACGCCAGGCTGTTGCGCAGATGCCCGACTATCAGCGAGGCGTTGTGACCGCCGAAGCCGAAGCTGTTCGACATGGCCACCGAGCACTTTTTCTCGCGGGCGCAATTGGGCACATAGTCCAGGTCGCAGACC
Organism: Thermoguttaceae bacterium; assembly: GCA_039680305.1. Lineage (GTDB taxonomy): Bacteria > Planctomycetota > Planctomycetia > Pirellulales > Thermoguttaceae > JBDKTH01. Next base: position 8,085 of record JBDKTH010001126.1, read on the forward strand.
GGATCGGGGGTGTGGTAGTTGATCGTCGGCGGCAAAACGCCCCGGCACAGGGTCATGACACTGATGATCAGTTCCACGCCGCCGGCCGCGCCGAGCAGGTGGCCCAACTGGCTTTTGGTGCTAGAGATGGCCACCTTGGGGGCATGTTGCCCGAAGATGCTCTTGATGGCCGTGGTCTCGGCTTGGTCGCCCAGCGGCGTGCTGGTCCCGTGGGCGTTGATGTAGCCGACTTCCTCGGGCTCGACGCGGGCGTTTTGCAGGGCCAGTTGCATGGCCAAGGCCGCTCCCACGCCTTCCCGGTGGGGTTGCGTGATGTGATAGCCGTCGGTGCTGGCCCCGCAGCCGAGCAGTTCCGCATAGATCCGCGCGCCGCGTCGGGTGGCGTGTTCCAGTTCTTCCAAGACGAGGATCCCCGCCCCTTCGGCCATCACGAAGCCATCCCGTTCGGCGTCAAATGGGCGACTGGCCGCGGCCGGGTCGCCATTACGCTGCGAGAGCGCCCCCATCGCGGCGAACCCGCTGATCGCCAGCGGAGTGACGGTCGCTTCCGACCCACCGGTGATCATCACGTCGGCGTCGTCGTACTGGATCGTGCGGAAGGCATCGGCGATCGCATCGGACGAGCTGGCACACGCCGTGACGATCGCCCGGCTCGGACCGTGCAAGCCGTACTGGATGGCCACGTGGCCGCTGGCCACATTGGCCAGCATTTTGGGGACCATAAAGGCCGAGACCCTGTCCGGGCCTTTTTCCAGCAGGCGTCGATGCTGGGCTTCGAGTTCCTCGAGCCCCCCCATCGCTGACCCGATCATCACACCGCAACGGGCGGGGGTCTCTTTGGCAAACTCGATGCCCGCGTCACGCACCGCATCTGTCGTACCCACCAGGGCGAACTGGGTGAACCGATCGAGGCGTTTCTCTTCCTTGGGGGAAAGATAGCCTTCGGCCGACCATTTGCGGACCATGCCCCCGAACCGGACCGGCAAGGGGCTGGCGTCGAACCGCTCAATCGGCTGAACCCCGCTTTCCCCCCGGCACAATCGGTCAAACAGTTCCTCGACCTGGCGGCTCAGCGACGTGACCACCCCCATTCCTGTTACGACGACACGGCGTTTCATGCAGCTTCCTGAATTCCTACCAAGGGCCTCAGCTCTTCCTGATCGCCCACTATCGTAACAGAATGCCGTCCCAGTGCAACACGGGGCGTGACGCCGCAGCGATGGGGGCGAATCCCCGCTGTAGAGATCAACCTCCCTGGCGTTCCGAGGTCGACGCAAAGCGGGGAGTCTTCGCTCTCGCCCAGCCCCCCCGTCAGATCCAATAGCCGCGGCAGAATTCCGGTGGGACTCTTGCGCATAAGTCGTGGGTTGATCTGTCGGCGGCGACCGCGTAGGCTGACGATCGGCACGGCGTTGTTCCGCCCAGAACCGAAACACAGGGACAGGGATCCATTGAAGCATGAGCACGAACGATAGCACTGCGTCCGGACATGATGCCATCGACGAAGAGATGCGAAGGGTTTGTTCGATCTTGGAGGCGATTGGCAAGAACTATGCCCCCGATTCGGACGAGGGGATTGCCATCCGGGATGCGGCACTTGCGTATATTGTCGTCCAGCAACGTGACGCCTTGAGAAAGCAGTATTGGCGACTGCGCTGCGCGTGTGGCGGCCAAATCTCCGAAGAGTTGAAGGCCGATCTTCGGCGTCACGGCATCGAACCCAATGACTTGGAGAACGAAATCGCCGAGGGGACGGACTATGGGAGAGAACTCGGCAACGAGGAAAGCTCCCGTGACTGACCTCACTCCGCAACGGCCGAGACGTTCGGGACAGAAACGTAGTGTGGAACGGCGCCGAGCTTGCGGGGCCCGCCATAGCACTGCCACGGATCTGGCGGGCCTCGCCAGCTCGGCGCCGCCCTACGTGATCGCCGGTCTTGTTCGTCAAAGACTACCCGACACAGCATTGCCGAACCGGACAAGCCGTGGCACACGCAAGGCTTGCTCGCTGATCGCTGACTGCCGACAGCTTTCCCGCCGGCTACCGTCAGTCGAGCGTCCAGGGCTTGCGGTAGTCGGAGTGCAGGAGGTCGTTGGCGGCAAGATTGTTGGTGATCCGCTCGTGCTCGGGATCCCAGTGGATCGTCGATTCGGTCACGAGGGAGATGTTGGCCAGATGGGCCATCGTAGTCGAGCGGTGACCGATTTCCACATCGGCGTG
>JBDKTH010000425.1:0-2473 GCA_039680305.1 Thermoguttaceae bacterium
CCCCAAAAGGCCTGGTACAAAATCCTCGCCCTGAAGCCCTCGGTCGAGCCGGCCACAAAGTTCGTCTACAGCGACGTCGGGTTCCTCGTGCTGGGCAAGCTCGTCCAGCAGGTCACGGGCAAAAACGTCCACGAGTTCTCCCAGGAGCGGATCTTCCGCCCGTTGGGAATGAGCGAGACCGGCTACCTTCCCGACCCGCGCAGAAGCCAGCGGGCCGCTCCCACCGAGAAACGCGACGGACACTGGATGCAGGGCGAAGTGCACGATCCCCGCGCGTATCGGCTCGGCGGGATCGCCGGACATGCCGGCCTCTTCTCCACGGCCGAGGATCTGGCCGTCTACGCCCAGATGATGCTCGCCGGCGGGACATGTGGATCCGTCCGGATTCTCGACCACGACACCTTCACCCTGATGACCACACCCTACTCGGTTTCCAGCGGACTGCGCGGACTTGGCTGGGACATGCGCACCGGCTACTCCTCCAACTGTGGCCAGAACTTCACGCCCCGGGCCTTTGGCCACGGTGGTTTCACCGGCACGGCGATGTGGATCGACCCCGGGCTGGATCTCTTCGTGATCTTCCTCAGCAATCGGCTCCACCCGGACGGCAAAGGCTCGGTCAATCCGCTGGCTGGCCGGATCGGCACGATCGCCGCTGCGGCCATTGAAGACGCCCCCAAGTCGTCGGTCCTCACGGGGATCGACGTTCTTGAGCGCGAGCAGTTCCGCCGCCTGCAGGGAAGCCACGTCGGCCTGATCACCAACCACACGGGCGTCAACCGCCAGCGAGTGAGCAGCGTAAACCTGCTTCGCGACGCCCCCGGCGTCCACCTGGTGGCCCTCTTCAGCCCGGAGCACGGCATCGAAGGAAAGCTCGATGTTCCCAACATCGACAACACGAAACACGGCGAATCAGGGCTGCCCGTCTATAGCCTCTTGGGCAAAACCTCCAAGCCCACGCCCGAGATGCTCAAAGGGATCGACACGCTGGTCTTCGACATCCAGGACATTGGCGCCCGATTCTACACCTACATCTCCACGATGGGTTACGCAATGGAGGTCGCCGCCCAGCAGAAGCTCCGCTTCGTCGTGCTCGACCGTCCGAACCCCATCGGCGGCGTCACCGTGGCCGGGCCCGTGCTCGACACCGATAAGAAATCCTTCGTCGGCTTCCATCCGATTCCCGCGCAGCATGGCATGACCGTGGGCGAGCTGGCCGAGATGTTCAAGGCTGAGTTGCACCTGAACGTCGACCTGGAGGTGGTCCGCGTGGAGGGCTGGAAGCGGGCCGACTATTTCGACGCCACGGGCTTGCCATGGATCAACCCATCGCCCAACATGCGAAACCTCACCGAGGCGATCGTCTATCCGGGGATCTGCCTGCTGGAACCGACAAACATGTCGGTCGGCCGCGGCACGGCGACGCCCTTTGAAATCTTCGGGGCCCCATGGATGGACAGCCACAAGCTGGTTGCCGAGCTGAACCAAGCCAAGCTGCCGGGCGTCCGCTTCATCCCGATTCGCTTTACCCCCGATGCCAGCAAGTTCGCCGGGCAGCGTTGCGGCGGCGTCACGGTCGTCCTCACCGACCGCAACGCCTTCCAGGCGGTCCGCACCGGTCTGGAAATCGGCCGCGCGCTCGGCAAGCTCTACCCGGACGCCTGGAACGTCAAGGCGTTTCGAGGCCTGTTGGGCAACCACCAGGTGCACGAGGCCCTGCTAGCCGGCAAGACCGTCGCCGAGATGGAATCCCTCTATCAACCCGGGCTGGACGACTTCCTCAAACGCCGGCAGCCGTTCTTACTTTACCGGTAGAAACGAACGAGGAACCCCAAGCCAATCGACATGTCCCTTGTGCCATTCGCCTTCTGCGAAGCCCAACCTTCACAGGCCCGACTTGGGCGATACCGAGTCGGGAAAACGGAAAGTCGTTCAGATCATTCAGCTCGCGTTCGAGACACTTGGTGAATCGTTCAAACCGTCCAAGGAATGAGGAAAAACCCGGCGATTGCTGCTGTCGGGTCACACCCCAAACACCCGAAATTGGATATTGCAGTCCGTTCGATCGCGTGCTAATCTACATGTACCTGCACGTCAGTGCAGGTGCTCTAGGCCGGTCAGATCCCTGCCCCGTCTGACCGGCCGCTTTTATTTCTTGCGCGAAGAACAGTCCCCGAGTGCAGGGTGACTCCTCTTCTTTCTGCCCAAGTCACGAATCGCCTCTCCGATCCTGTTGCCCTACTCTGGGCCGCCGCTTTGCGCCTTTGCTGACAAGAAAAGTTGCAGGCGCGCTCGCCGTGCCGTCCGCTTTTGCGCTTCGCTGCCCCTGCATCACCAAGCCAACACCAGGGCCTGCCGGCTCCGACCTCCTCCTCTTCTGCTCCCAGCCGCCGTTTCCGGCCTCCGCGCCGACCCGCGCGACGTGCCTCCATGTCAAGTAACGTAGGGCGGTGCCGAGCTTGCGAGGCCCGCC
>JBDKTH010000473.1:0-1540 GCA_039680305.1 Thermoguttaceae bacterium
GCCGCTGCACGCTGTAGTGGGCACAGTCTTCATGGCTCCGCCGTTTGTTATACTCGTGTAAACAGAATCATGCGAATCCCTTTTTCCCCAGTACTGCTACTCTTGCCCGCAAGCCTCCTAGCTCAGGATTTCCGGGCCTCTATCTCCGGCTCAATCACGGACCCGTCCGGCTCCGTTATTGCTGGGGCCACCGTCACGGCCACCAGCCTGGCCACCAATACGCGGACCACGGTTGTCTCCACCGCGGAGGGCAACTACGTGCTGCCGCAACTGGCTCCCGGGCGTTACGAGCTCGCCGTGGAGGCGCCTGGATTCCAGAAGTACACACGGTCGGGCATCAGCCTGAGCACTGGCGACAAAGCCAACGTGCAGATCCGCCTGGCCGTGGGCCAGTTGACCGAGTCCGTCACCGTGAACGCCGAGCTGACGGGCATCGAACAGAACCAGTCGGTGCTCGGGCAGTTGATGGACAACAAGAAAGTCTCCGAACTGCCGCTGAACGGGCGCCAGGTCTACATGCTGCTGCAACTGTCGGCCGGAGTGATCTTCACGCAGCAGCAGTTCGGCGCTTCCGGCTTTTCCGGTACGCGGGCCTGGGACATCAACGGCGCCTACACCATCCACGGCAGCCGTCCCAACACCAACGCCTTCCTGCTCGACGGAGCGCCGCTGGGCGTAGATGGCAAGTGGGACTACGCCCCCCTGGCGGACGCCGTGGAGGAGTTCAAGGTGACCGCCGCCGCAACCGACGCCTCGCACGGGCTGACCGGCGGCGGCGTGGTCAACATGACGATGAAGTCCGGCACCAACCAGCTTCACGGCCTGGCGAGCGAATTCATCCGCAACAACATTTTCGATGCGGTGGCCACGCAGACCAACCGCGCGGCGGCCCAGAGCCCGTACCTCAAGGACCAGAAGCACCAGTGGAACAGCTTCGCCGGTATGATCAGCGGCCCTATCGTCAAGGATAAGTTCTTCTACTCGGGGAATTACGAAGGCTACCGGCAGCGCGTGCCCTTCCCGATTACCACTACCGTACCCACGCTCGATCAGCGCAACGGCGATTTTTCCCGGACGTTTGCGGCCTCCGGGCAGCTCATCACCATCTACGACCCGCTCACCACGCGCCAGTCCGGCTCCAGTTTCGTGCGCACTCCGTTTGCCGGGAACCGGCTGCCGGCGGACCGCATGCTGGCTTTGTCGAAGAACATCCTACAGTACGTGCCGGCGCCGAACATCGTCACCAACGCGGTGACGAACCTGAACAACTTCGCCTCGTCGCCCAACATCGGCGAGTATGGGTACGACTCGTTCTACACCAAGTTCGACTACAACTGGAACTCCAGCCAGCGCACCTTCGCCAGCCACACGCAGAACCACGGGAAGGAATACCGCACCCAGACGGGCTTTCCCAAAGGCAACCCGGCGAAGTACGGACCGGACCCGAACAACCGCGCCCACTATGCGGCCACGCTCGATCACGTCTGGACCGCCACGCCCACGACTGTCGTCAACGCGCGGCTCTCCTGGGACCGCTACT
>JBDKTH010001251.1:0-7737 GCA_039680305.1 Thermoguttaceae bacterium
GGTTTTGGGCCCCCAGGACGACCTTGGAGCCAGCCAGGGCCTTGCCAACGGCCTCCAGGTAGACGAACGGCGGGCAGACGGCGATCTCGACGCCCTCGACGCTCGTTGCCTGCTTTGCCACCGCCTCGGCCAACGCCACGGCAGAGGCCCGGTCCATGTTCATCTTCCAGTTACCCGCAACAAACGGCCGACGCATCAATCCGACTCCTTGGAGCAAAAAGTAGAGGTGTATCTAGATAGTTTCGCCACTCGCAGCCCGAAACGCCACATCATGCCGGAAAAACGGGCGATTGGCAAGCCCCTCCCCTCTGCGATTGGGAGGGGAGTGGGGAAAGGGGTGAGCGTTTGGTCTGCCACCAGTGGGGCCGGCAAACTGCCCGGCCCGGTTTCCACACCTCCGGATTTCCCTGACGATGGTTGAAATCCTGGTCCTGTTCCGGTGGGGTAAAGTTGTGTTTGCAAGGGGGGTGGGGGCAATCATCCCAACGCCGCGATTCACCTTCCAGAGAGATCTGCCAGCCGGCAATTCTCACAAGGAGACAACTCTCATGGGGCGCATCAAATTGGCCATGCTCGTCATTGGGGGCGTGATGGTCTTCCTTGGCGTTCAGGAGTTTCTGGTCAGCCGTGGGACCAAGACTGAGCCGGTTGCTGCGGACCTGGCCCGTCTTGAAGCGGGCGATCTCCCCCCCCAACAACTTCGTCCGCCTCAACGATGCAGTCGCCTTGTATCCCATGACCGTCTACTCCTACAAGAAGAGCAAGTACAACAACGCTCCCCCGACCGCGACGACCAGCGTCAACTATTCCTTCCACCCGGTGATCTCCAAGTCGCACCCGTTCATCGCCTCGTTGGCCGCGTTGGCTGAAAAGCACGGCGGCCTCCCAAACATCCCGGACACGGAGAAGGTGCCGGAAATCAAGAGCTTTGCCGTGCTGGTCAAGACACACCGCTTCAAGACGATCGGCGAGATCCCCGACGGCGCTCGCGCCGAGCCGTCCATTCAAGGGATGGTCGTTAACCAGATCTCTTCCCTGGGCAGCGTCGAGGCGAAACTCGTCAAACAGAGCTTTCCCGGCATCGACCTGACCAAAGTGCAGATCCTCGAAGAAGGCCGCCAGCCGGCCTCGTTGTTCAAGTCGCTCGGGCTGGTCTTTGGCAGCGTCGGGCTGGCCGGGCTGGCGGTCGCGTGGTTTTTTCCTTGGGGCGCAGCAGGAGGAGTAGGCTGTTCGGCAAATCAAGCGTCTGGTCAAGCAGTTGCCGGACACACACATCCTGCTCTAGACCTCGCGGGAAGACAAGGGAATGAACCGCGAATGAACTCGAATAGACGCGAATGACTGGAATGGAGGTCAAGGCCTCAAGAGGCGTTATTCGCGTGGATTGGCGTGCATTCGCGGTTGATCGCGAGGGGGAGACTCGCTCGCGTCATCCGGTGCGATGTCGGTTACGCTGCTCAAGCTTTCTGGCAAACCGCCAATAGTTGCTTGCCGAACCATCGCATGGTAGGAATGTACCGGCAATGATCCAGCAGGTTCATGCATTTGGAGTAAACCGGCCGGTAGTCTTGGCCCATCAGACATGCCGCGAACTTTAGCGGTGTGATAGGAACGTAGGAGTAATCGTAGCTTTCCAACCGCAGGAGACGGAAGCCGGCCAGCAACCGAGCGAACTTGCGGGGCGTGGTGGAATGAACACGAACCCGGACTCCCTCAATTCGCACTCTTCCTCCCGTGATCGTCGTCGGAAGGCTAAACGGCGACCACAGATTGCCGTTGGTAAGGATCGCGATTCCCCCGGGGCGTAAAACCCTCCAGGCTTCGCGTACCATAGCCACCTGCCCTGGCATCGGGAGATGCCCCATCGCGCCGAACATGGAGATCACGCCCTCAAAGGCCGCATCTGGTTGCGGGATGTCGGTCATATCGGCTTGGAGGAAACACGCAGCAGGGTAGCGTTTGCGTGCCTCTTCCAGCATTGGGCCGTTGAGGTCGACTCCGACATAGGACGAAGGGCGGAACCGGCTGAGCCATCGGCCGTTGCCGCAACCGAGGTCCAGCACGCACCGATCCGACATGGTCGTGCGAAGCACATCGGTTAGGTGGCCTTCGGCCAGGATCGCCCGCTCGAACACCGAGTCGTATCGGGGGGCCACCTTCGCATAGAGGGCCTCGGATTGGGCGGTCTCTCTTCGTTGCATCGCTGCAGCAGGCATCGCTATTCTCCTCCGAAAGCCAGAGGGGACACAAGCTGAGCCACGTCTTCGCCGAAGTACCCCACGAGGAACATTAACGGCGAAGCGACAAGAAAGGCAAGAAGAGCCCACCAGGCATGGCGGGCATCAGGCACATCCTTGAACTTCCCCCAGTAATGTGCGGGAAGCATGCAAACCATGAACTGCATCACGTTGATGGCGGGCCGCCGAAAAGAGACTTCGTGGTCTACCGTCAGAAAAGAGAGGAACATGCCGATGCCAAGCAGCGTGAATAGAACCCGAAGGTACCATCTGTTCTCCTTGCGGGTCCAGTCATTCGTCAAGTTGGCCATTACCGTAGCAAAGAAGAACTGCACGGCCAAAGCCCACCAGCCTCGCCACTGATTATGCGCGGCGTTGCCCCAGTCGAACCGACCATGCTCATCGATGTACAAGGGCCGGAGTATCGCATCCACGGTATAGAACGCCGTGATGGCGACCAAGAACGTGCCGATCCAGAAGATCCATGCGGCCGTTTTTCCCCGTTCCCTCTTGGCGTCCTCATCCGCCGCCGGCCACCAAGCCACGTAAAGGACCGCCAGCAACATCGGAATGCCGACAATGCTGGCCAGCAGGAGCCAATACCACCAGAGGAAGTCTCTCTTCGTCGGCGAGTAGCAACATCCACCCATAGGTCAAGATCCGCGGATATCTGCAGAACGAGCGTGAAACGGCCAATGGAGGCCGCAGCCGTCGCCGCAGCTTTCATCTGTCAAAGGTTTGTACTGGCGGGGCAGTCTACCATCTTTTCACGATCTGCACCACCAAGCCGCGATTCACTTTGCGGCTGCGGCTTGTTGGCAGGCTTCGGTCTGCGCTCGACGACAGTCGAATTGGGAAATGCCTTCCGGAGTTCCTCGATTCCTGCATCGGAAATTGAGGACTCGGTTACGTCAAGAAAGTCGATCTTGCGAATCGCCTTGAGGTGGGGCAGAGAGGCGTCTGTCACTCGTGGCGTTCGGATGACCAGATTCAACTCGTTTTGTTCCGGGAGTTCGTTGAGGCTGACTAACTTGCAGATGTTCGTATCACACAGGCTGGCCCCCGATGGAAACTCGGCATAGTAGATGCAGTACCTGTGGAATGCCACCGGGTTGGATAAGACGCTGACGCCGAGCGGAACCAAGGGACGGAAGGCTGGGGCGGCATCCTTGTCTCGCAGACGTTCGATGTACCACATCGCCCCGAAAAACCCGCCGATTGCCGCCACAAGTGTCCCAATGCACAGGGCCGAAACGATGGCGATCGTGTGTTTACGCATATCCTGTCGCTCGGCCATCGGTTCTCTCGTACACCACATTGTCTCGAAGAGCAGCTCTCGGAACGCAACCATTCCCGTAGGTGAGACAATAGTTGCCCCGGCCCCCATTGAGAACGCCTCTAATGCTACTCCAGCCTTGTGGGGAAAAGCAAGAGGTTCAGCAATCGGAAACGGAGGGTCCAGAAGGACCATTCTTTCCGTGATGCTGTTTGCGATGACATCGCTGGGCGCTGAACTTGAGGGCCGCGCAGCGGCCAAAGGGCGTAGCCGTGGGCGCGAGCCCACGGAATGCGGCCCTCGACCGCTGCGCGGTCGGTCAACGGACGGCGTGAAGCCTTCGCCGTCTGCCCCTGCTTCGGCCGAGGGGGACCAGGAAACGCCGCGTGGGCCCGGCCGGCCGAAGCTGGGCGTGGTTGCCCGGGAGGTCACGCTGCTACCGCGGCACTGGGACTGGCTGAACCGCCAGCCCGGCGGGGCGTCGGTCACGTTGCGCAAACTCGTGGAACAGGCAAGGCGGGCCAACGAAGGCCGAGACCGCGTGCGGCAGTCGCAAGACGTGGCCAATCGGTTCATGTCGGCCCTCGCCGGCGATCTGCCGGGATTTGAAGAGGCGACGCGAGCCCTGTTTGCAGCGAACCCCGGGCGTTTTGATGAGTGCGTCGCGTCTTGGCCCGCAGACGTCCGCGATCACGCGCGAAAGCTGGCGACCGTTGCGCTCCAGGGGTAGGACCGGGTAGGCGAACCCATGGCAATTCCCCTTTCCATAACCCTCTCCTGGTGGGAGCGACGTGGAGCGTTGGAGATAACCTTGTAACCCTACAGTTTGTCGGCCATTTCCTTGGCCTTGGCCTGGATCGCAACGGTATCGGTCAGCGAGATCAACTGGTCAAAATCGGTGCGAAGTTGATTGGCTTTGGCCTTGTTCTCTTCGGCCATCGACTGGAGTTGCTCTTTGACCACCTTGATTGAAGTGCCGAGCTTCCCCGTGGCCGCGATCTCTGCCAAGGCGGTTTTCATGGCCCGCCGCCCGGGCGGATCAGCGACGATGCTGTGGGGTGATTCACGGGTGGCGCACCCGACGACGACTACCAACAATAACACCAGCGACCATGCGTTTCGAAGCATTGACATGGTGATGAACTCCTCAACAATCAACCTCCAAAGCAGGATCGGGAAAAACGGAACCCGACGCGCTGGAACCGGCATCGGCGGCGCGGCCCAGCGGCGAATTCCAGCCTTCGAGCCTACGGAGGCGAGACGGCCTCCCGGCCGTCGCGGCTCCCCAAGCCGTGATAGGTCGTCAGATCAATCGTCTCGGAGATGAAGCGGACCGAAGCGTCAGCCAAGGCGTGGTTCACGCCACCCGGATGACGGCTGCGTGCGGGATAGAGGCCCTTGCTCCAGCCATGGTTCCCCGTGCTGGTTTCGGTCATGCAACTCGGGTACTTCCAGTTCGGCGGCGCCAGCGTGTTGAAGACGCTGTACTCCATAATGCCGCGAACATATCGAGCGGCCGAGACGCTGCTGTGGTTATCGTGGCTCGCGTGACAGGCGGCTCCCGCGGTCTCGACCGCGGACGGCGAAATCGGTCCCTGCGACGTCGATTGGTTGACGCTCCAGCTCAGGCCGCGAACGACATCCGACATGGGGCGGTAGGCACCGTCGTCCCCGTCGCCCGTCAGCTGCTCGCCGAGCATGATGGTGTTCGATGTTCCATCCGTGATGGCCGCCATCGGGGTCTCTTCGCGATAGCGAAAGACGCCATTTCGTCCACTTACCGCGACATCCCAGCCGAGGTTCGAGCCGGCGCACACGGGATAGTTGCAGTACGCTTTGTAGCTTGGATGGCGCAAGTCGGAGGGACAATAATACGCGGAGACTGGCGACGTTTCGACGATCGTGTTTTCGACCGACCCCGTATTGTTGTAGAAGTCCTTCGAGGTGGTTCGGATCTTTTCATAAAGCGGTTGCTGCTCGAGGAAGGGCAGGATCTTGACGTGGGCCGAGTAGGCATACGAGTCCGCGGCGTCGCTGGCGAGCGCTCTCTGATTGTAGCGGGGAAAGGCGTTGTAGCTGTCGTGGTAGTTGTGCAGCGCCAGTGCCAGCTGTTTGAGGTTGTTGGTGCATTGCATGCGGCGGGCCGCCTCCCGGGCGGCCTGGACGGCGGGCAAGAGCAAAGCGATCAGAATCCCAATAATCGCGATGACGACAAGCAACTCAACGAGGGTGAAGCCCAGTCGACTTCGTGTGCACATGGTAATGGGTCTCCGAAAGCAAAAACAGCGAGAGAAACTCCAGGATTCCAAGGAGGGTGAGAATCCCGGCAAAGGGAACGCTTGTCTGGCAGGGCTCCTGCGTTGTCCAGTACTGCCGGTCAGGGAACCGAGGCCGCCGCAATGATCTCCTCCCGGGTCAGGACGGTGTCGTAGACGCGAAACTCGTCGATTCGTCGGCCGTTGCGGGGCTCTTTCACATAGTCGTTGCCGCGGCCGAGCGAATAGGATTCGTTAGCCGCCAGGAGATGGCAATCGTCTCGGGCGGTTGGACGGTTATCCGTCGCGACGAGACGCCCATCAAGATAAAACTTGATTCCTTCGGCGCTCGACTTGCTGACGGCAATATGGTGCCACTGGCCGCCAGTCCAAGGAATCGAGACGCCGGAATAGAAATCCCCAATCCCATTGCTGGAAAAATGGATTCCGCGACCGACGGCCGCTTCACGTACCCCGAGCGCCCAACCGCGAGTCGGACTGACGCTGCTCTGGCCCACGAACTTCACGACGCCACTGGGCGTGTCCGGCAGGTAGAGCCAGGCCATGACGGTGAAGTTGTTGACGAGGTTCAGCCTGGCGGAACCGGCCGTGTCGAGATTCCATTGACAGGCCGCATTGCTCAAACCGGCCGAGAACCCCGTACCGCCGGGACCGATGCTCAGGGCACCATAGGTGCCTGGAGTCACACCGGGCTGACGATCGAGGAGGCCGCCGGCACCGTTTCCCTTGGCCCGGTGGCCCCCCTGTCGATCGACCAGCGGCCCCGCCGACTCCTCCATCGCATGGTGCAGGATCGGGTTCAACTGCCGCGGCGGCGGCTGCCGCACGAACGTTTCGGGGACGGCGGCCAATCGCTGGAAACTTGCACTTCGCGACTCCACCCGAGCCGCCTGCCCGGCGGTCAGTCGCACCGGCTCGCTGGCCGCTCGCTTGACGCCGATCACCTGGGCGAGCACCTGCCCGGCGAAGACATGCGTCTCGGTTTGTCCTTGCTCGTCCACGGTGACGCCGAACTCGGTTCCCAGGTCAACGATCTGGGCTGTCGGCGTGCGGATGGTGAATCCCCTGGCCTGGTCCGTCTCCGCTCGAACCACGAGTTTTCCCCGCCGCAGCCGGCCCGACTCGGCCGTCTCGGCGGTAAAGGCCACGGGTCCCTCCAAGAGGACTTCGGCCCCGCTGGAGAACACCAGTCGCACGAGCCCGGCCTTGACTTTCAGCGTGTTGCCCGCCGTGACCGCCCCGCCCCAACCGTAGGGGTGCTGGTCGTTCGCCCACTGGACGTTGTGCAGGAGGCAGATCCACGCCGTCGGCGGAGGCGGCGTATCGTTCACTGCAACCGGAAACGACGAAGAATGCTCCCATCGCGAAATCCCAAACACGATGAGCGAGAAAACCGCGACCGCGGCGAGCCAGGGCGAGACGCCCTCGTGAGAGAGTCCCACAACGATCTGTCGCACACAACGGGCCGGGAATCCGCCATCGGACGGCGGCTGCGTGTCGACGACTTCTTGGCATTCCTCGTCAAATGAAAGGTTCCGCGGATCGCTGAGCGGAGACGGACGATGGACTGCGTATTCGTCGAGGATCGGAGACAGGGGACAGGCGTCTTCCGTCCAAGGAAAACCAGAAGCCGTCCACTCTCCTTCCCCAGTCTCCTCGCGTCTCTCGGCCTGGTGGTTGAGCACCTGTCCACAATACAACTCGCCATGGAGGTCCATGTAGTTGATGTACCATTGGCGCGCACAGGCGCTCGCGGCGAGGACTTGTTGCAACCGCAGGAAGTCCTCGTCGCTGATGGTCCCCTCACAGAGGGCGGCCAGCAAAGGGGAGAGGTCGTCGAATTGTAGCTCTGAAGCAGCCATTGGATCGGCGACGCAAGTCGCCCATGGAACCCCAACTCCCCTCACTGTGCCATCGCAAGGGCCTTATCAATACAATGCATCAACGT
>JBDKTH010000108.1:0-2365 GCA_039680305.1 Thermoguttaceae bacterium
CGATTTCGAGATGGCCCGGGGAAAGCTCACGCTTCCCGATGCGACGATCTCCGACGCGCACAAGCCGGGCCTGGTGACGATCACAAGCGACGCGGCCGCCGGCGGCAAGAAGAGTCTCAAGGTGAGCGATGTGGCCGGGCTGCAACACGCCTTCGATCCGCACTTCTTCTTCCATCCCGGACACCTCCAGGGCGTCACCCGCTGCGCGTTTGACCTGCGCATGGAACCGGGGGCCAAGATGTTCCATGAGTGGCGCGACGATTCCAGCCCCTATCGCGTCGGCCCGAGCATCCATGTGCAAAACGGCAAGCTCCGCGTGGCCGGCAAGGAACTGATCGACATTCCCACGGGCGTCTGGGTGCATCTGGAAATCAGCACCGGCCTGGGGCCGACGTCGACCGGCAAGTGGAAGCTCACCGTCACCCTGCCCGGCCAGCGGCCCAAGAGCTTCACCGGACTGAAGAATGGAAGTCCCGACTGGAAGAAGCTCAACTGGCTCGGCTTCTGCAGCCTGGCCACGGAGCCGACCGTGTTCTACCTCGACAACCTGGAGCTGACCAACTCCGGAAGCAAGGAGTAGTTGTCCTCCCCTCAACTGTTGGGTTCGCTTGCAACGCCGGTGTCTCGAACGATAATAGGACGCACACCGATTGCGGGGGATTCCCTGCCTTGATCTGCTCCTTTGAGACGAGTCATGAGACGAACGTTGCTGCGCGCGATTGGGATTGTCGGGGTTATTGTGGGGACGGTTCCGCCGCCCGCCTGGTCGGGAACCGTCTGGGATGGCGGTGGCGCCAACACGAATATCGATACGCCCGCCAACTGGGATAACGATGCGCTCCCCGTTTTTGATGGTTCGGTTGGGGTGACCTTTGGCACCGGAGGAAGTGCGGCCGTCAACAATCGGACGGACAACACGGCCCTTTTGGGCATCGTCTTCAACCGCGCCGGCAGTTTCGCTCTCAACGACGGTGGGACGAGTTCGGTTCTCATCCTCGGCGCCGGCGGAATCACGGCCGACGCGAAAACCGCAACCTATACCTACACGATCGCCGAGGCCGTGAGGTTGGCGTCCAACCAAAGCTGGAGCACGGCCACCTCGACGACGAGCCTCACGCTTTCCGGGCCGGTCGAGCTGAATGGTTACAACCTGACCCTGGGCGGCAACGGCGGGACGATCACACTCTCCGACGCTGTCTCGGGCTCGGGTTCGCTCGTCAAGTCGGGCAACTCCAGCGCGATCTTCAGCAAGACGAACGGCTACTCCGGCACAACGACGATTGAAGGCGGTGCCCTGCGCGCCAACGACGGGCAAGGACTGACCAGCCGTAACCTGCTGCTCAACGGCGGCGTGCTGGAAGGCAGTGGGGCTGTCACGTTCAACCGCACCCTGGGCACCGACGACAACCAGGTCCAGTTTGGCTCTAGCGGCGGCGGATTCTCGGCCAATGGCGGTCGAATGACCGTCAACCTCGGCGGCAGCGGCGCCACGCTCGCCTGGGACTCGGACATCAAGGGCACCCTGAAGTTCGGCTCGACGGTTGCCAACAACGAAACGCTCTTCCAGAACGGACTCAATCTGAAAAGCACCGCGAACCGCACGATCGATGTGACGGACAACAGCAGCTCCAGCGGCGATTTCGCCACGATCGCGGGTGTCATCAGCAACACGAGCGGCGCCGGTGGGCTGGTAAAAACCGGCAGCGGCAAACTGGTCCTCACCGCGGCCAACACCTACAGCGGCAACACCGTGCTCAACGGCGGCATTCTCAGCGTCGCCTCGGCTGATTCGCTCGGTTCCGGAAACCTCTCCTTCGGCGGCGGCACGCTCGAATACACCGGCGGCAATCTCGATCTGAACCGCACCAGCACCTTCACGGGCAACGGCACGATCAGTGTCACAGGCAGCGCGACGAGCCTCACGCTGGGAGCCGTCAACGATAACGGCGGGGCCCGAACGATCAACAAATCGGGCAGCGGCACGCTGGTCCTCGCCTCGCCTGCCGCCAGCATCGTGAGCGGAACCCAGGTGAATGTCACCGGCGGCACGCTTCGCTTAAGCGACGCGGCGGCCATCGGGACCTTGGCCAAAGTGAGCGTTTCCACCGGGACGACGCTCAGCCTCGGAACCAACCAAACGATCGGCGCTCTCACCAATGGCGGCACCGTGGCCCTCAACGGCAACACGTTGACCGTTGGCAGCACCAACAACCTCTCGTCCAGCTTCGCCGGGAAAATCACCGACGGCACGGCCTTCGGCGCCCTTCTCAAAAGCGGAACCGGCGTCCTGACCCTCGTGGGACCGAACACGCATAGCGGTGGGACCGTCGTCAGCAGTGGCACGCTCGTCGCCGGCGCCGTCGGC
>JBDKTH010000913.1:0-3512 GCA_039680305.1 Thermoguttaceae bacterium
CCATCCGTATGCCCTGGGGTTCAGCGTGGCCCTGTTTGCCGCCATGGCTGGTCCGATTCCCGCGGTTGCCGCCGAAGGGGCGACCAAGGCCCGGCCCAACATCGTCTATATCATGAGCGATGACCACGCGGCCCATGCGATCAGCGCCTATGGGAGCCGCGTCAACCAGACGCCGAATATCGACCGCCTGGCCAAGGAAGGGATCCGCTTCAACCACTGTTTCGCCGTCAACTCGATCTGCACGCCCAGCCGGGCCACGATCCTCACCGGGAAGTACAGCCATCTGAACGGCGTGCCGGTCTTCAATCGTTTCGACGGCTCGCAGCCGACCGTGGCCAAGTATCTTCAGGCCGGCGGCTACTACACCGGCATGTTCGGCAAATGGCACCTCGGGAGCGATCCGACCGGCTTCGACGCGTGGACGATCCTCCCCGGCCAGGGCGCCTATTTCGATCCGGCGTTTCTCGACGCCAACGGCCGGCGCGTCATCCCGGGCTACGTGACCGACATCATCACCGACCTGTCGATCGAGTTTCTCGCGAAGCGGCCCAAAGACAAGCCGTTCTTTCTCATGTGCCATCACAAGGCTCCGCACCGGCCTTGGGAGCCCGACGCCAAGCACCGCGAGGTGTTCGCCAACCGCGAGATTCCCGCCCCGGACACGCTCTATGACGACTACGCCACGCGCACCGATGCCATTCGCGAGTGCCTCCAGAAGGTCTTCACGGACATGACCCGGCGCGACCTCAAGCTCGTCCCCCCGGCCGAACTCCAAGGGCGGACGCGGGCCCAATGGCTGGGCGTCAAGCCGACGGAAGTGGAAATCGAAGTCAACGGCCAGAAGCGCCTGCTGACGGGCGAGGAACTGAACCGCTGGAAATACCAGCGGTACATGCAAGACTACCTAGCATGCATCCAGTCGATCGACGACAACGTCGGCCGGCTGTTGGACTGGCTCGACGCGAACGGGCTGCGCGAGAACACGGTCGTCATCTACACGAGCGACCAGGGCTTTTTCCTGGGCGATCACGGGCTGTACGACAAACGCTTCATGTACGAGGCCTCGATCCAAATGCCGTTCCTCCTGCGCTGGCCCGAGGCGGCCAAGGCCGGGGCGGTCCAAGACGCCATGGCGATCAACCCCGACTTCGCGCCGACGTTTCTGGACGTCGCCGGCCTGGCGACTCCCGCCGACATGCAGGGCCGAAGCCTCGTCCCTCTGCTCCAAGGCCAACGCCCGGCCGGCTGGCGCACAAGCTGGTACTATCGCTACTACCACGATCCTGGCGATCACAACACGCGAGCCCATTACGGTGTGCGAACCGACGCCCACAAGCTGATCCACTTCTGGAAGCAGGATCAATGGGAGTTCTTCGACCTGGTCAACGACCCGAACGAGTTGAAGAACCTCTACAACGATCCGGCCCAGCAGGAGCTCGTCGCCAAGCTGAAGGCCGAGTTGTACCGGCTGAAGAAAGAGGTGAAGGACGACGACCAGTTTGCCGACCAGCAGCCGCCCGCCGGTGCGGATGGCCAGTTGCCGAAACGGAATAAGCCCGCAAGGAAAGGGCCCGCGAAGAGATAAATCGGACGGTTTCCCGAACACAACGGTGGCTATCCAGCAAACGTGGCACCAGGCATCCTCATGCGAACCTTCCCCACCCTGACCACGCTGCTCTGCGGCCTCAGCATCGCTGCGGCGGCCGCCCGGGCGGAGGAGCATCCCGCCAGACCCAACGTCGTTGTTTTCCTGGCCGACGACGCCGGCTGGGGCGATTACGGCCACTCCGGCAATACGCAGATCCGCACCCCACAGATCGACTCGATCGCCAGCAGCGGTGTGTCGCTCGAGCAGTTCTACGTCTGCCCGGTCTGTGCGCCAACACGAGCGGAGTTCCTCACGGGGCGTTACCATCCTCGCGGCGGCGTGCGTGGCGTGTCGACCGGTCAAGAGCGGCTCGACCTGGGGGAGAAGACGATCGCCGACGCCTTTCGGGCCGCCGGCTATGCCACGGGCGCGTTTGGCAAGTGGCACAACGGCAGCCAGTGGCCCTATCACCCCGTAGCACGAGGGTTCGACGAGTATTTCGGCCACACCGCCGGACATTGGGGCGAGTATTTCGACGCCCCGCTGGAGGACAGCCAGGGCCACATCGTTCGCACGCACGGCTACATCGCCGATGTCTGCACCGACCGCGTGCTGGCGTTCATCGAGAAGAACCGAAACCGGCCATTCTTCTGCTACGTGCCCTTCACCACGCCCCATTCGCCCTGGGCCGTGCCCGACGAATATTGGCAGCGGTTCAAGAACAAGCCCATCACCCAACGGGCCACCCTTCCGGAACAGGAAGACCTCGACCAGACGCGCTGCGCCCTGGCCATGCTCGAAAACCAGGACTGGAACGTCGGACGCGTGCTGGCCAGGATTCGGGAGTTCGGGCTCGACGACAACACGATCGTCGTTTACTTCTCCGACAACGGCCCGAACAGTTGGCGATGGAACGGCGGCATGAAGGGACGCAAAGGCAGCACCGATGAAGGCGGCGTTCGCTCCGTGTGCTACCTGCGCTGGCCGGCCAGGCTGCCCGCCGGCCGCACGGTCGCGCAGATCAGCGCGGCGATCGACCTACTGCCGACGCTCACCGCGTTGGCCGGCATTCCGCGGGTCGGCGACAAGCCCCTGGACGGCCGCGACCTCTCGCCGCTGCTGTTGAAGCAGAACGCTGCCTGGCCCGACCGCATGATCTTCACGACCTGGAACCTGAACGTCAGCGTGCGAACGCAGCGTCACCGCCTCGACAACGCCGGCCGGTTGTTCGACATGGTCGCCGACCCCGGCCAGACAACGCCGATCAACAACAAAACCCCTGACCTGACGGCCAAGCTCGCCGAGGCGGTCCGTGCCTGGCGTCTGGAAATGTACGGCCCTGGGGCCGTTGCCGCGGCCGCCAAGCCCAAAGGCAAGGGCAAACGGGCCGCAGGCGGCAACGCCGTAGACCCGCGGCCGATTCCCGTCGGCTACCGTGAATTCCCGATCACCATGCTTCCGGCACGCGATGGCGAGCCGCGTGGAGACGTGAAACGCAGCGGGGGCGCCCCGAACTGCTCCTACTTCGTCCACTGGACAAGCCTGGACGACAGCATGGTCTGGCTGCTCGACGTCCACACCGCCGGACGCTATGAGGTCACGATCGATTACACCTGCCCCGTGGCCGATGCCGGCGCCACCGTCGAGCTGGCGTTCAAAACCAACCGCCTCACCGGCAAGGTTGGGCCGGGTTGGGATCCGCCCCTTTACACCAATCAGGACACGCTGCCGCGAGTGTCGGGCGAGTCGCAGATGAAGGAGTTCCGCCGGTTCAAGCTCGGCGAAATGGACCTCGAAGCCGGCCAGGGACCGCTCACCCTGCGAGCGCTCCAGATCCCCGGCAAGTCGGTCATGGACGTGCGCCGCGTGACGCTGACGCTGATCCGCTGAGGGCCCTCCCCGTGGCGAAACCTGACAAAATGGG
>JBDKTH010001319.1:0-1768 GCA_039680305.1 Thermoguttaceae bacterium
AAGGCGGAACGGCGGTCCAGAAGTCGATCGAGGCGATGGAACTGATCCGCACCAGCTCGACCCAGATCTCGGAGATCATCCAGGTGATCTCGGAGATCGCCAGCCAGACGAACCTCTTGGCCTTGAATGCGGCGATCGAAGCCGCAAGAGCCGGCGAGCACGGGATGGGCTTCGCCGTCGTGGCCGACGAGGTCCGCAAGCTGGCCGAACGCTCGAACCAGGCCGCCCGGGAGATTTCGACCCTCATCAAGGAGTCGACCCAGCGGGTCCAGGAAGGGGCTCAACTGAGCGAGGATACGGGCAAGTCGCTCAAGCAGATCATCGAGGGCGTGGAGTCGACCGCGGCGAAGATCGCCGAGATCGCCGCAGCCACGCTCCAGCAGGCGGCCAATGCCGACGAGGTTTCCAAGGCGATCCAGGGCGTGGCCCAGGTGACCGAACACACGGCCGCCGGCAGCGAGGAAATGGCCTCGTCCAGCGAAGAGCTCGGGGCCCAGGCCTCGGCCCTGCAACAGTTGGTCGCTCGCTTCAAGACCGCCTGACGACGGCCTCTGGCCATCGGAACGACGAAGCCCGGGGGCGGCGTGGGGAGTCTCCCTCCCACGCCGCCCCGCACGGGCCCTTTGCCACAGCGATCAACCCATTTTCGAGAGGTCCTGTTCGATGAGCACCACTCTATCAACGCCCGAGAACCTGCACTCGTCGGAAGAAGTCGGCGCCACGGTGCAACTGGTCAGCTTCCAGCTGGCCGGGGAAGAATACGGGGTCGAGATCACCAAGGTCCGTGAGATCATCCTGATGGGTGAGATCACCCGTGTCCCGCAAGCCCCTTCGTATGTCAAAGGGGTCATCAATCTCCGTAGCACCGTGATCCCCGTGATCGATCTGCGGATCCGCTTCGGCTTGCCCGAGGAAGAACCTTCCAGCGAGACGCGGATCATGGTCGTCAACGTCGGCCATCGCGTCCTTGGCATCGTGGTCGACGCGGTCAGCGAAGTGTTCCGCGTCGCCCGCAACCAGATCGCCCCCCCGCCGCCGACGGTGAGCAACTTGGGGAACGACTACCTCATTGGCCTGGTCAAGCTCCAGAACCGTCTGCTGACCCTCCTGGACATCGACCATCTCCTCGACTCGCACGACGTCGCCGCGCTCAATGAGGCCGCCAGCCGTTAGCGGCTGGCCGCTGCTGGTCGAAAAGACGCAACCGATGACTGGCACGCCACGGCTTGTCTGTTGGGCAAGCCGTGGCGTCATTTGTTCACAATCGGACTCAATCTGACTGAGCGTCGGCAGTGCCTATTCCCAGATCCCTGACGCAAACAGGCGATCGACACCAAGGGCCAAGAAATCTTCGTCGTTCCGAACACTGGCCTTCTTCGGCGACTCGGAGCCGAACGATTCGTAGAAGGACTCGACGTAACGCTCCTGGGTTTCCTGTTCCACGGAGTCGGTGCTGCTTGAGAGCGGAGCCTCGTCCAACGCAAGGCTTGTCGCCGCCGCGTCGCCGGCGTGGATGACATCGGCCGCTTGGATGAGCGGCAGCGAGGTGGCGTTGGCGATGACGCCCGGCGCCAGGTGAAGCGATCCGGTGACTGGGAAGGCGGTAGAGAGCGGCAGCGAACCGGCGCTGGCAAGGACGAGCTTCGACGATACGTCCGGCGATCCAGAGATGACGAGGGTGCCCGCTTGCAGGTAGGACGGCGTGGTGGTCTGGGTCGCGGCCAGCGTCATGGTACCCGTGGCCCCCGTGGGACTGGCGTCCACGAGA
>JBDKTH010001164.1:0-2106 GCA_039680305.1 Thermoguttaceae bacterium
ACCGGCTGCTTGCCCGCCGCCGGGCGCACGCTGTAGAGCCCGAACTGCCGGGTGATCCCGTAGCGTCCCTCGGCCGCATTGACCGGCAACATCTCATCGACCGTGCCATCGGCGTAGACCAGCCCGAGCGTTACGCGTTCCGGTTCATCCAGACTGCGCAGCGGCGAATCGCTGTTCCAACTGGCGCCGAACTTCTCCGTGTTGGGGAAGCAAGCCGCCAGCAGAAGGAGCACTTCGTTGACCTCGCCGGCCAGGGACACCTCCAGACGCTCTTCATCGATCACGCCGGTCGAAGGCATCGTGTCGGGCGTCTCGGCAACCTGGAAAGGAATCCCCTCGACGGTAATCTCCCGGGCGTCAAACCACGAGCCGATCCCCAGCCGCGGCAACAAGAGCGGATTGGACCGCTTTGGCCGAGGTAGCGGCAGGGTCGAAAAACCCTCGCGGCCGGCGGGCCAGGACTCTCCGCGTTTGGCAAACTGAACCGTGTCGGCCAGCGGCACGGCGACCGGCCGGGAGGAGAATTCGATATAATCCAGTTCGATCTTTGCCTCCGGGCTCAGGCAGTCAATCCCCACGGCAACCGTGCCGCTGGGCGTTTCCCTGCTATCGAGCTTCGTCGTGTAGACGTGCCACTGGCCGTCGGCGATCACATCGCCCGGCCGCATGGCATAGACGCTGCGGGTCTTGGGGTCCTTGCCGTTGGTGCCCAGATAGAAGACATCGCCAAACGGGCCAAAGTCGCCCTTGGCCCGATAGCGTACGGCGACAAACGGGGTTTCCGTGAAGCTCAGCGGCTTGAGCAGTTTCGAGCTCCACCGCATCGACGTCATCGCCCCTTCCATCTCGAAGATGGCGCCGGCCCGGCCGGGCTTCATGTCGTGCCGCACGGGCGGACGGGGCGTCCAGTTCGCCGAGGGTGTCCACTTCATTTCCTCGAAGTCCAACCGCACCCGCTTTTCCTTGGGCCACTGGCACACGACCGGCTGAACGCCGCCGGGCAGCTCGTCCTGGAACTGCATCTTCGCCAGAAGCGTCGCCTTGTCCCCCTGCACCGGCCCGATCCGCAGGAGGAACTTTTCCACCGGCGCGGGCGTCTGGTAGCTGTGCAGGTCAACCGCCAGCGTATGCTCCTGGCCGTCGGCGATCATCTCCTTGGAGGTGAACAGGCGGAGCCATTGATCCGTGCCGCTTTGCATCGAGAGAAACATCTCGCCCGAGGTCGTGCGGACGTTCGACGCCTTGTAGCGCAAGACCAGGTAGCGAGGCTCGCCGGCCAGTTCCGCCGGCTCTGGCGCGAGCGTCCAGGTCATCTGTTTCCCCTCGCCTCCGGCGGAAAACGCCAGCCAGCCGCCGTTGGCCTCCAGGCTGAACTGCGACGCCAACCGCGCAGGCGTCCAACCCGGCTGGGCCTTCCAGCGTGAAGCCGTACGCCCGTCGATCACCTCGGCGCCCATCGCCACCGAAGCCGACAGAATGACCACCAAGGTCAGCAGAGCTTGTTTCACCATCGCTGCAGTCTCCCACCAAGCAGACGCAATATCTTCTTCGTTTAGCCTCGGCACTTGTGCCGGGGGAGTCTCTCCTCACGGCGACGCGATCGGCTGCACCGTGCACCAGGTCTCATCGCCCACCAGAACCGCCGTGAGCAGGTGGGTCGGCGTCCCGTTCCCCTTGCACGCAGCATTGGCATTGAACAGTTCGGGCCGCTCGCGACGGTCGGCCTTGGTCGTCGTGCCGTCGGTCCACGTGAGGGTATGGGTGTAGACCTTGATCGGGTCGTTCTTGCGCCAGTGGATCCCGTCGTCAGAGACGAAATGAACGCCGTGGCGTTCGGCGCCGGTGAACTTCCCCTGGTTGTCCTCGGCGACCATCTGATAGCGTCCCTTGAAGAACGACAGGTCGGGGTCCTCCACCCGGATCCCTGGGAAAAGATCACTGGCGACCACTTTGTACGTGCCGTCGAAGCGATCGGCCATGGCGATCGACATGCGCAGGTTCTGATCGCGGAATGCCATCAGGATCCGACCGTCGGCGTGGACATACGGAGCCGGATTGTTGTGGTCTTCGCCCAACGGCAGCGGCTCATCGATCCGTTGCCACGGT
>JBDKTH010000559.1:0-2987 GCA_039680305.1 Thermoguttaceae bacterium
GCAGACCGAAAACGCCCAGATCGCCGTCCAGAAGGTCTGCGACAATTCACTGGGATAGGTCCAATGCGGGTACAGGTAGCCGCCCTTGAAGCCCACCGAGGCGCCTTTCGGCAGCGAAAGGCCGTGATGGATTGCCGCCGCGGCGGTGCCGCTGAGCAAGCCGAAGAAGGCCCCATGGCCGGTGGCCCGCCGCCAGAACATCCCCAGGAAGAACGTGGCAAACAAGGGGGCGTTGACAAAGGCGAACACCAACTGCAGGAGGTCCATGATGTTGTTGAACACGGCGGCCGCATAGGCCGCGGCCACGGAGAGAACGATCCCCACGACCGTCGCCGCCCGGCCCATCCACAGATAGTGCTCGTCCGAAGCGTTGCGGTTGATGTAGCTCTGGTAGATGTCGTAGGTCCAGACGGTATTCAAGGCCGTGACGTTGCCGGCCATGCCCGACATGAACGAGGCCAGCAGCGCGGTCAGCCCCAAGCCCAGAAGGCCCTGAGGGAAGTAGTGCATCAGCATCATCGGCGTGGCCATGTCGTAGTCGAGCACCACCCGGCCGTTCTTGTCGACCTCCGGCTTGCCGGTCTTCTCGTCCTTCTTGGGCGGAATAATGCCTTGGCCGGCCGAGGGAGCAGCGGTGGCGGCGGCCAGTTTGACGTCCGCTTTAGACCCATCCGCCTTGCTGACAGCTGGCGTCACTTCAGCGGTGGAGGTTGTCGAAAGCTGGCTACCGGCGACCAGGGCGATCATCCCCGGCAGGATCACCAGGAACGGGAAGAACATCTTGGGAATCGCTGCGATCAGCGGAGTGCGCCGGGCGGAGGTCATCGAGTCGGCGGCCATCGCCCGCTGGACGACGAGGAAGTCGGTGCACCAGTAACCGAAGGAAAGCACAAAGCCAAGGCCCATCATCAGGCCGAACCACTCGACGCCGATGGGATTTTGCGAGGGATCGCCCATGTGAGCCCACGAGGAGGTATAGGCGGTCGGCGGCAGATTGGCGCTGGTGGCCACGTCGACCAGCTTGGCCTTCAAGCCGTCCCAGCCGCCCACATCCCGCAGGCCAAGGAACACCAGCGGGGCGAAGCCGAAGACGATCAGGAAGAACTGCAAGACCTCGTTGTAGATCGCGCTGGTCAAGCCGCCGAGGAAGATGTAGGCCAGCACGATGATGGCCGAGATGATCACGCTGACGTTGAAGTCCCAGCCCAAGAGCAGGTTGAACAGCTTGCCCATCGCGTACATCGACACGCCCGAGGAGAAGACGGTCATGGCGGCGAAGGAGATGGCGTTCAAGCCCCGGGTCTTTTCGTCGAAGCGGAGCTTAAGATACTCCGGCACGCTGCGTGCCCGCGAGCCGTAGTAGAACGGCATCATAAACAGCCCCACGAAGAGCATCGCGGGGATCGCGCCGATCCAGTAGAAGTGGCTCGTGGCGATGCCGTACTTGGCTCCGGAAGCCCCCATGCCGATCACTTCCTGGGCGCCGAGGTTGGCCGAGATGAAGGCCAGCCCGGTGATCCAGGCAGGAATCGACCGCCCGGAAAGGAAGAAGTCGGTGCTGGTGCGCATCTTGCGCTTCAGCAGAAAACCGATCCCCAGCACGAACGCCAGGTAGACCACCATGATCAAGTAGTCGATCCAGGTCATCGACGTCATCGGCAGAAGGCTCCTGTGACAGGAAGAATGAGTGAGTCAAAATCTGCGGGTAAGACAGACAAGTAGGGCATGAGCCCGGGCGGCGGTGCCAAGTGAGCGATGGCGGCCACTGGCAGAATGCGCCATTATTGCTCCCGAGGCGTGCGCCTACAAGGGCTCGCCGTCCACGAAATCCCAACCGGGCCGTGCCGACCTGAAAAAGCCGGGGCCACACACCCCGGCTCCGAAGGCCGGGCCATCGCGACCGCTGTTACTTGAAGCTGACCCCGATCTTGGCCCCCAACTGGAAGAGGTGCTCGCGCGACTGATCATACTCTTCCGGGGTCTTCATGTGCTCGATCATCAGGGGGACGTCGGCCGGCAGGGCCGCCAACCGCTTCAAGTAGGTGGTGTAGTCCAACTCTCCGGTCCCCAGCGGTACCTCGCGGAAGTGGACGTTCATCTCCGGCTCCCAGGCCAGGTCTTTCGCATGGCAACTCGTGAGCCAAGGGGTGAGCTTGTCAAAGCACTCGTTGATCACGTCGGCATTGCGATAGAACCGGTCGGGCGAGTTGATCACGTTGCACGGATCGAGGTGGACACCGAAGGCCGGCCGGTCGATCGCCTTGATCAGTTCCAGATACGAATCCGCACTGTCGGGCAGCGACCAGCCCATCATCTCGTAGCAGAACTTCGCACGCTGCGGCTTGACCGCGTCGATGATCTTTCGGGCGTTTTCCACGGCCAGGTCGAAGAACTCCCGGGTGACGTTCTTCGGATGCGGCCCGGACCAGACCTTCGGGTTGAACGAACCGGCAATGTCCACCGCGCACCGCGCTCCCACGGCCTCGGCCACGGCCAGCCCGTCGGTGACGGTCTGCAGGTTAGCCGCCCGTTTGGCCGGATCGCCATCCATCAGGTTGCACCAGCGTCCAACCTCGGCGATCACGACGTCGTGCTTCGCAAAGGCCTGGGCGATGTCGCGAATCCGTTCGGTCTCGCTGAGCTTGACGCCCGGGCAGTAGGCGGCCCGATAGCCGAGCTTCTTATGGGCCAGGGCTAGCTCCTCGGGATCGCGTGGGGCCTTGAAGACCGGCGCCCCCAGGCGGATCGAGTGCTTCGCGGGTGCGGCGGCCCGCAGACAAGAGGCGTCCGCGGCCAGCCACCCGGTGACGGCGACTCCGGCGGCCTGTTTCAAAAAGCTCCGACGGCTGGTGTGGTTGCTCATAAGCGGCTCCTCAGATCGTTGCGCGGTTGGTTCCTGACCTGAATTCCCAGCCTAGTTGGTTCTTGCCCCGCTGGCAACTGGCCAAACAAGGTAGGGCGGTGCCGAGCTTGCGAGGCCCGCCAGA
>JBDKTH010000134.1:0-10923 GCA_039680305.1 Thermoguttaceae bacterium
GTGCCGAGCTTGCGAGGCCCGCCACTCGACGGCCACGCCTCCGGCGGGCCTCGCAAGCTCGGCGCCGCCCTACCTTGATGTTCGTCCAACCAGGGAAAATGGCTGGACAACGTCCCGCGTCCTGCTCAAACTGAGGCATCCCTACCAGTGAGCCTCACCACGGGCACGGCAACCGCCCGTGCCACCCCGAGCAGGAGCCAATCCCATGCTGCGTGCCGTCTGCGTCCTTGGTGTTGCGATTGCCGGTGCCCTCCTGACCGCAACCGCGGTTGCCGCCCCGCCGGCCCAACCCGCCGGGCGGGTCTTTCTGTTCACCTTCTTCCGCGAACCCAACGGCAACGACGGCCTGCACCTGGCCTGGAGCCGCGACGGCTACCGCTGGGAGGAACTCGGCCCGGCGCAACACACCTGGATCCGGCCGACCCTCGGCCACAAGTGCATGCGCGATCCCAGCCTGCACCAGGGCCCCGACGGCACCTTCCACCTCGTCTGGACGACCGGCTGGGGCGACAAGGGGTTCGGCTATGCCAACTCCAAAGACCTGATCCACTGGAGCCCGCAGCGGTTGATCCCGGTCAACGAGAAGACCGAAGGCGCCAAGAACACCTGGGCGCCGGAACTCTTCTATGACGCCAAGGGCCAACAGTGGCTGATCTTCTGGGCGACCACGATCGACGGCCGCTTCCCCGAAACGGCCAAGGAGGGCGACCACAATCATCGCCAGTACTATGTGACGACCAAGGACTTCCAATCGTTCAGCGAGACCCGATTGTTCTTCGATCCGGGCCACAACTGCATCGATGCGACCATGCTTGAGGCCCGCGGGAAGTATCATCTGATCTTCAAAGACGAACGGCCGGGCAAGAAGCAGTTGCAGATCGCCCTGGCCGACTCTGCCGAAGGGCCCTGGCAAAAGGCCTCGCCGCCGCTGCCCAAGCCCGGCAAGATGGTCGAGGGCCCCAGCGCCGTCTCAATCGGCGACGAGTACTTCGTCTACTTCGACGTGTATACCAACCACCGTTACGGCGCGGTCAAGTCACGTGACCTGGAACACTGGGAAGACATTACCCCCAAGGTCTCGTTCCCCCAGGGGTTCCGCCACGGCACGGTCCTCGAAGTCCCCGAGGCCATCTTCCTGCAACTCCGCGCGGCCCCCTGATGGGCAGACAGCCAGGCCAAGGGCTCGCGTTTCTCGAATGCCTTCCCTACGCGGCTTGCCGCCGGAGCGCGGCGCCGGCCAAATCGGCGATCTCCCCCATCGTCAGCTCGCGTACGGCGATCTCGCCTTTTGCGGAGCGCTGTTGGAGGAAGACCTGCGAACGGCCGTGGAGCATACGGGGCAGGTAGAACCAGGAGCGGGCCAGCGCATCGGCGTCTTGCGAGGCGGAGATAACGACCAGGTCGATCCCCGTCAGCGTGTTCGCTGCCCGAGAAAGCGCCATAAAGGGGTCGCCTGGCAGGAGTTGGATCTTGGCACCCGTAGCCTTCAATTGGCGGTGGGCCTCTTTGAGCGAGAGGCAAGCCCCCTTGGGCTCGGTGCGGGCCTCGAACAGATCGACCCCCGTATAGCGGATCTCGCCTGCAGGCACGTGCGTGCTGGCAAGATCCAGCATGCGCAGGGCCCGCTGCCCATTCTCAACACCAAACTCCATGATGGATCGAACGGGCCGATCCTTCAAGGTTCGGTAGATGGGGCGATCTGCCGCGGGCTGGGAAAGGTGCAGCAAATAGAAAAGCTGGAAGCGACCTGGGCTTGGCAAAGCTGCCCTCCATGGCAAGTGATTCGCCAAAAATCAGAAACAGTCCCTACCTAATAAGATTTCGACCAACTGCTGGGCCAAGTAGAGAAGAAAAGTCGCCAGAGGTGTGTTCCCTGAACAGAGAGGCGATTCCCACAGCGTGGACTTTAGCTCGGCCAGGAAGAGGGTTCAGGGTTCAGGGTTCAGGACTTCGCTTCCCTATCCATGGGGTTGATCACGGCATGCCCTCAAATCTCAAATCTCAAATCCCACATTCGGACCCCTGAATCCTTCCCCCGATCCTTCTCCCGCCAGCGTTCGTAATGTTGATCAGACGCGACGGTGTTTCGTTTTCGCCACAAGGAACGGGCGTAGAACCGCGCGAATCTGCCCTTGGGGGGCGACGAGAGACGCGATACGAGCCGCCACAGAGGTAGTCAGCAGCTTTTCCCAAAAAGTCGCTTGACTATCGGCGCCGCTTGGTAGGCGTAACCTATAGTTGCCTCGGCGTAAGAACGCCACACGAGATTCCCTTCGTACCAAACGTTCATTCGAACGTCGCGGCTTGCTCTCATCCACGGCCGCAAGGGAAGTTGACCTGATTTCGCACCCTGGAACAGTCCCGCGTACGGCGTCATCGCGCCGTGCTCGCCTCCGTTCCGCCTGACTAACTCATCACTGATTCAACTTCAACTGAGGAGGCAGACCTCATGCGAGCGTCCCCTCGGCGCCGCCACGTCGGCCGCATTGCGCGACTGGAGTCTATCGAGCCACGTCTATTGTTTTCGGCAGATCCAGCCTCGGAACTTGTGCAAGAAAGTGTCGCAGCAGGACAAAATGTCTCGACTCTGCTGACAACCTTCGCCGACGCCAACACCGTCACCGGCTTGACCACGGCTCAGGCAGCCTACGGATTCGACGGCCAAGGGCAGACCGTGGTGGTGATCGACTCGGGGATCGCTTACCGACATACGGCGCTGGGCGGCGGCTACGGCACGGGCTATCAGGTCGTCGGCGGGTATGACTTCGCCGAACGCGACAACGATCCATATGACGACGGCTCCGCCGGTTCGCATGGCACCCACGTGGCCGGGATCATCGGCAGCCGCGACGCCTCCCGACCGGGCGTGGCCTCGGGCGTCGATCTGGTCGCCTTGCGCGTGTTCGACGACTCGGGCGTGGGCAGCTACACCTGGGTCGAAGAGGCCCTGCAGTGGGTTCATACCCACCTCAACTCCTTCGCCAATCCGATCACGACCGTCAACCTATCGCTGGGCAGCGATTGGAACGCCGAAACGCAGCCCGCCTGGTCGACGATCGAAGACGAATTGGCGATCCTCGAAGCAGACGGGATCTTCATCTCCGTCGCCGCGGGAAACAGCTTCAGCACCTACCAGACGCCTGGCCTGAGCTACCCGGCTAGCAGCAGTTACGTCGTGCCCGTGATGTCGGTCGACGCTGACGGCTCGCTGAGCTACTACTCGCAGCGTGCCACCTCGGCGATTGCCGCGCCGGGCCGCAGCATCCTGAGCACCGTCCCCGATTACGCGGGCAACCGCAACGGCATCGACGACGATTTCGCCCGCTACTCCGGCACCAGCATGGCCGCCCCCTATGTGGCGGCCGCCAGCGTGCTCTTGCGCGAGGCGTACCAGTTCGTGGGGGTCTCCAGCGTCACGCAGGACACCCTGTATAACCTGATGCGCAGTACGGCCGACGTGATCCACGACGCCACGACCAATCTGGATTATCTGCGGCTGAACATCCAGCGGGCGCTGGATGCCATCATGCCGGACGACGACTTCGGCTCCACCGCCGGCACGGCCTACCAACTCGGCACGATCACCGACACCCGGTCGGTCTCGGGAACCGTCGCCAACCTGGGCGACCACGACTACTTCCGTTTCACGGCGGCCAAGTCCGGACGGGTGACCTTCACGCTGACCGCCACCGGCGACATGCAGACCCATTGGGACGTGGTCGCGGGCGGAAGCGAGCAGACGTCGCAGGGCAGTACGGTCACGATGCAAGTCGTCGCCGGGCAAACCTACACGATCGGCCTGGGCTCGGCCAATGGCCTGGGCCACTACACGATCAACGCGCAACTGACCGCCGATGCGTCGGTCCCGAACGAGAGTTCCGGCCAGCAGGTCTATTGGCGTGACAACCGCGTCGACGCCAATGGCCAATGGTTCGCCTTCACCGCCGCCCAGCAAGGGCTGGTCACCTTCGAGGCTTCTTTCGCCAATTGGCAAGGCGACGTCGATCTGGAGATCTTCGACGCCAACCAGCGATTCCTCGTGGGCAGCTATTCCGAAAACAACGGCGAGCGAATCGACCTGACCGCTGCCGCCGGTCAGAAGTTCTTCGTCCGCGTGTACGTCAACGGGTACGAGGTCAATAGCGACGTCGATCTGCGCGTCACCAACCTGGTGGCTCAGGTGGGGGACACGGTCAACGTCTCTGGCACTTCGGGAAGCGATCAGTACACGTTCACCGCCGGGGCGACGCACTCGTTGACGGTCAATGGAGTGTCCTACAGCTTCAACGGGTCGATGGTGCGGCAGGTGAACTTCAACGGCCTTGCCGGCTCTGACACGGCCACGCTAAGCGGCACCTCAGCCAACGAGGAAGCGATCCTGCGTCCTGACTCGGCCGAGCTGAAGGGCTCCCGATACACGGTTCGCGTCACCGGGGTCGAGAACATCACGGTCAACGGCGGTGGCGGTTCGGATACCGCCTTCCTGTATGATTCGACCGGAAATGACACCTTCACCGCCCGGCCCTCCGAGGCCACGCTCGCCGGCCAGGGCTTTTCCGAGCGGGCCGTTGGCTTTGCGACGATCATCGGTTACTCGACCGCCGGCGGGACAGACACGGCCTCGCTGTACGATTCGACGGGAAACGACAGCCTCCAGGGCACCCCGACCTACACCCGGCTCCAGGGCAATGGATTTCTTCTCTGTGCCAAGTATTTCGAGACCGTCTACGCCGACGCCACGGCCGGCGGGAATGATACGGCGGTGCTCTACGACTCGCGCAACGATGATACGTACATCGCCAAACCCACCGAGAGCACGCTGTCCAGTTCGCGGTTCAAGATTCAAGCCAGGTACTTCGACGCAGTCCAGGCCTACGCGACCGCGGGCGGGACGGATCGGGCCTACCTGTACGATTCCACCGGCCAGGACGTTTTCATCCGTCGCGACCGCTACAGCACCCTTTCTGGAACCGGATTCTCGAACCGGGCGAATGATTTTGAGGAAGTCCAGGCGATCTCCAGCGCAGGCGGCGAGGATATCGCGTACTTGTACGACTCGGCACTCGCCGACCACTTGCAGGCCTACGGCAATACCGCGTGCGTCACCAATGCCCGGTATGCGGTCTGGGCCTATGGCTTCGATCGGCTGCATGCCTTCGGCGGGCAGGGGCAGGATCGCCAGAGCATCGCCGCGGTCGACTACTTGCTGGATCTCCTCGGAATTTGGCGGTGAGGGCCCGCGGCAAAGCGGTGCCAAGCGCGCGAGGCGCAGCTCAGCGGGTCCAGTTCTTGAAATGACTGGCGAACTGGGGAGCGAGGTCCGGAAGACGTTGCTGGAGACGCAGGCTGAGTTGGCCGGGCGGGACGTTTTCCAGGCTGTCGCGCAGGTAGCGGACCAATTCGTCGTGCGAATCGGGCGAGCCGTGGATCATGAAATGAACCCACGCCCAGGCCCCCCGGTACTCCGCCTTTCCCATGTCGGACAGGTCGCTTTTTTTTTCGAGACTCTCCAGCTTGGGAGACATCCCAAATCGAACCGCCCAGCGCACCCCGGACAGATGCGGATTGTCGTAAGCGCGTTGCGCGGGCGGCACCTCGAAGTATTCTGCCAGACCTTCGTCGAGCCATAGAGGAACGATCGGAAGCACGGCGTGCAACAGGGCGTGAGTGCACTCGTGCCTCAGGTCAACGTCAAACTCGCGGCTGCGGTAGGCAAAAACCATCCCCGGACCGTGGAGCTTGACGTACAAGGCTCGCCGGTACGGGACCTGAGGCAGGTAACGACCGACATACTCGCGGTAGGTCGACTGGTCGCGAAAGAGATAGACTTCGATCCGTTCTTGGGCAGCGGGGATCCCCAAGACACGCATCAGATCGCTCTGCAGTTGGGCCAGGTCGGCAAAAAGCCTTTCCATTTCCGTCAAAGGGAAATTGGCGTGGCAGACGAACGGACCGATCACGCGTGTGTCGGCCCACTCGGCGCCCCGCGACAGCCCCCCCCACGCATGCAGGGATACCAGCACCAGGCCGAGGAGAAGGCCGCGACGGGCTAGGCAAGCGGAGAAGTGCATGAGTACTATTGCGCAGGGCTGCTCGAAGTAGTATTAGGAGTTAGGAGGGAGGAGTTAGGAGTTAGAATGCGGAGCGGTAGGTGTTGAGGAGGCGGCCGACCGCTCCGCCTCCTAACTCCTAACTCCTAACTCCTAACTCCTTGTATGAAATCTCGCAACCTAGCGCAGTAGCACTAGGCGGCTCCGCGCCGTCGAAACCAGTCTGTCCACCGCCAGCGAGTGGGCCGGTGCATTCCCGCCGTCACGCTCTTGCCCGCCGCCACCCGGGCCGGGTTGTTCGCGCAGAGTTCGATGGCCATGCTTTGCCCCACCAATTCGACCAGCCGCTGAAACGCCCGTTGGATGAGCGGCCGGCGCGCGGTCGGACTGTGGGCATCCGTGGCGACGAAGTGGACCAGACCTTCCCGGACCAACCATTCGGCAAACATTTGGCTCTGGCGTCCGAACGTGCCCATCAAGCTTCCCGCGGTGATCTGCAGAAGGCACCCGTCGGCGACTAACGGTTCCAGGACTTGCGGCTGAGCCAGGATCCCGAGGTTGCGCTCCGGGTGGGAGAGAATCCCCACCAGCCCGGCTCCCGCAAGCTCGCCGAGGAGGCGATCCAGGGGAAGATAGACTTCGTGGGGAAGCTCCAAGAGCACGTGGCGGCGTTGGTCCGCCAGGGTGAGCACTTCGCCAGCAGCGATTCTTCGCACCAGGTCCGGCTCGATGCGCACGTCGGCGCCCGGGAGGATCTTCAGCGGCACGTCCTGCTCCACGAGCAGTTGCTGAAACTCGCGGGACCGGCGGCGGATCAGATCTCCGCTGTTCTGGCCGAAGTTGCCCTGTTGATGCGGAGTGGTGACGATCGTGGCGATCCCGTCAGCCGCCGCCATCCGGGCCATGGCCAAGGCATCGGGGACATTGGCGGCCCCGTCGTCCATTCCGGGGAGCATGTGACAGTGGATGTCAGTGAAGCGCAGAGAGGCTGGCACAGATGGTCTTTCCACCGCCCGGGAGATTCCCGCGGCCAAAGGTGATCAGTTCGTGGCAACGCTCCGATCCGTCGTGGAGCAAACGCTCGTCGAAACGTCCAGATTGCGACGCGGTTGGACGGTGCAGGAAGGCACCGCCGCGCGGATAACGGGAACGACCCGCTTTTGTGGCGGCTCGATTTGCTGCCCGAGGGTCGCGAACCACCAGACCGAGAATCTGTGGTAGCAGTGGTGGCAACGCATCGGAACGCGGAGCACGATCGCCAATAGAATTCCCCGCCACCCCGAGACACTGCTGAGGTAAGCCTTTTCTGTCCAGCAACGTGGGCATCTCATCGGCGTTGCCCCCTAAGTCGTTTTGCCATCTGCATCTGCATGCCGGGGCCCCGAGCTCACATCCGTGCGTACCTGTTCATTGCACTCCAAGCTGCTGAGAAATTCCTCGGTTGATAGGTGGTGCTGGCTTTAGCGGTCGTGCTGGTTTTACCCAGAATACCAGCCCTGATACCCTCCAACCAAATATTCCGGCTAGAAACATACCACCCGAAAGATGGAATCTTCTCGCCAAAACCCGTGCAAGACTTGAGAAGGTAAATCCATGGTCCATCAGCGTCAAGATCAGTGTCGAGGCGATCAATGGTCCCAGAGGCCCGCTCACTAGCAATCGGTAGCGCCGTGATTCTCGCCCTCATTGGTAGTTGCCCGTCGACCAGTCTCGCACAGGTCTGGAGACAAGGTATTTCGCCACAACGGGCACCGAATCTGATTGGCCAGTTGCCAACTCAGCCCTCCCGCCCCAGCCTTTCCCTGCCGAGGTTCACGCCCCACAACATCTTGCCCGAACGGATGCAGATCGAGCCGATTCCGAAGACGAATTTCAGCCACGAGAACCTCGTCCCCAAACACCTTGAGAATCAGACAATCGAGATGGAGACGATCGTCAAGGAGAAGATCGCACCAGAACGCGACGTACGAACCATTTTGGTGCCCTCGCGCGCCGCCAATGATGTCGTCAAGCCATCTCGGCTCAATTTCGGTTCGACGATTTTTCTGCCTGCTTTGACGCTTCCACCATCGGAGAAGCACAGAGACCGGGACAAGATGCAGCAGGGGGACATGTCGCTGTCCAACCAACGCCGCACTTTGGACTGGTGAGCGAGTGGGACTCTTGGCGATCATTGAGCCTGGAGCCGCCGCAGGGCCTCGCCCAGCAAGAGCCGCAGTTCATGGCGATGGATCATGCGCCGCGCTTCATCGGCGCGACACCAGATCCGGTCGCGGAGGGCCGCCTCCTCCCAATGCGCATCTGCCCCGGAGACTCGCATCAAGTGGACGGTAACATCCAGGGAGGTTCCCCACTTGTGGTATCGGTACTGGCCCAGCGGCTCGCCTTCGATCTGGCCGTGCAAGCCAGCCTCTTCGCGGGCTTCTTTGAGGGCCGTTTGAGGCGGCGTTTCCCCTGGATCGATAATCCCCTTCGGGAAGCCCCAGTTGCCGTTGCGAATCGAGGTAATCAAGCAGAACTCCGGCTCCCCATTGCGGAAGCGATAGGGAATGGCGGCGGCCTGCGAGATGGGACGTTTTCCTCCAGATGCCATGCGGCCCATTGTACCCATCCTCAAGAAACCTCCAAACGGCACTCTTCGAGCCATCGGCGTGGCATGATTGGGTAGGGCTTGCACTTCATCTGCCAGCCCGCTCCAGCGTGGTGCATTGGATCGAAGGGCAACTCGATCTCATCGCCCAACAACGCCAGCTTCGCGGCTGATCCCGCCCGGAGGTGCGAAAAGCGGCATTGACGTGAAGGGGGTGTTCCTCTATACCTTCACCCCCACGTTGGGATGTTAGGCGAAGCCTGCGCATGCGTGGCGACGCGACATTCCCCGACTGCCCCGTCATCCTAGTCTTACAACGCAAGAGCTATCAGCCGAATGCGCCCGTGCCACCAGCCAGTTCTTTTCCGCGTTGAGGGCCGTCCGTCCCTTCCGGCGACACGGCTGGCGTTGGTGCTTGGCATGCTCCTCTGCCTGACGTCGGCCGGTTGCGCTTCGGCGAAGATGGTCACTCTGCGTGAAGTGCCGAAGAATCCGCTGGTCGACGAGTTGCAGTTGACGTCGCGCAGCGGCCCCCAGCCGAGTGACCGGACGCTGCAGTTCCTACGGGTCTACGGGCTGACCGAGGACGTCAAGGGCGAACCCCGCAAGCTGCTCGACAAGGTCCAGGCGATCATCCAACGCGAACCGTCGGCCGACAAGGTCTACACGTTTGCCGAACTCAGTTATTTGGCAGCCCTGCGGGTGGAAAAGGAAGACCAGCAACTGGCCCTGGATTTGTACGGGGCGTCGGTCGTACACGCCTATCAGTACCTCTTCGATCGACGGTTTCGTTACCTGCGAAACCCCTATGATCCCCACTTCCGCGGCGCTTGCGACCTGTACAACAGCGCTTTGGAGGCCGGTTTGCGGATCGTGAGCAAGAAGGACGGGCTGGTCCCCGGAAAGAACTACACGATTCAGACGGCCAGCGGCAGTTGGGAGTTCACCTGCGCTATCCAAGGCGGCAAATGGCGTCTGGACGAGATCGAACGCTTCGAGTTCGTCTCCGATTACAAGATAACGGGGATGAAGAACCATTACCAGAGCTACGGACTGGGAGTGCCGCTAATCGCCGTGCGCCGCAGTTACCCCGACGAGCCGGCGGCGGCCAGATACTATCCGGAGGGGCTGAGCTTCCCCGTGACGGCGTTTCTCCGTCCCAGCTTGGAGGAGTCGCCTGACGGAGCGGACAAATCCGCCCGGCACCAAGGTTTGTTGGAGTTGTACGACCCCTTGGCGTCCCGCGACGTGGTGGTCGACGGCCTGAACGTGCCGCTGGAAAGCGACCTGACAACTCCTTTGGCCTACTACCTCTCCAACCCGGCCATGAGCAACCTGGCCACGGATGGGTTGCTGCATCCAGAAAAGCTGTTGTCGGACATGCGGCCCGGGCAACAACAGGCGATCATGGGCCTCTACATGGTTCAGCCCTACGAGCCGGGAAAGATTCCCGTGCTGTTCGTCCACGGCCTGTGGTCGAGCCCGATGACCTGGATGGAGATGTTCAACGATCTGCGAAGTTCCCCGGAGATTCGCGATCGCTACCAGTTCTGGTTCTACCTGTACCCCACCTCCCAGCCGTTTTGGATCAGTGCGATGCAAATGCGTCAGCACCTGACCGAAGCGCGGCAGGTGCTCGATGCCGAGCACAAGGAGCCGGCACTCGACCAGATGGTGTTGATCGGCCATAGCATGGGCGGGCTGGTGTCGCGACTGCAGACGATCGAAAGCCGAAACGATTTCTGGAACGTGGTCAGCGACAAGCCGATTGAGGCATTCAAGGCGGATCCCGAGGTTCGCCAGCGGTTGGAGGCCTGCTTCTTCTTTCATCCCAATCCTTCGGTGCGCCGCGTGGTCACGATCGGCACGCCGCATCGAGGCAGCGGGTACTCGCGCGATGCGACGCAGTGGCTATCCGCCCGGCTGATTTCGCTTCCTCGCAAGGTCGTCCAAAGCCAGGAGGCCTTGTTCCGCGACAATAGGGAGTTGTTGCGGCCCGATTCGGTGTTGAAGGTCGAGAACAGCATCGATTCGCTCTCGCCCAACTCGCCGGTGTTCCGCGTGATGTTGGCCAGCTACGAAGCGCCCTGGGTGAAGTACCACAACATCGTCGGCTTGTGGCCAAAGGAGGGACTACTCGGCCAATTGTTCGCCGGGACCGACGGGGTTGTCAGCTACGAGAGCGCGCACATGGACGACTTGAAAAGCGAACTGAGCGTCCCCGCCGATCATACGACGGTCCACATGCACCCGTGGGCCGTGCTCGAAGTGCGGCGGATTCTT
>JBDKTH010000021.1:0-1951 GCA_039680305.1 Thermoguttaceae bacterium
GTGCCGAGCTTGCGAGGCCCGCCACACGAGAACGACGGACGAAAGCCGAGATCCGGCGGGCCTCGCAAGCTCGGCACCGCCCTACGAAATCTCTCGCCAAGAGATCCGGCGGGCCTCGCAGGCTCGGCACCGCCCTACGAAATCTCTCCCCAAGCCAAAGTCTCTTTAAGCGCGCGGATGAAACTTCCGGTGGACGGCCTTGAGCCGCGCGGCGTCGACGTGCGTGTAGATCTGCGTCGTGGCAATGCTCGCGTGTCCGAGCATCTCTTGCACCTGGCGCAGATCGGCCCCGCCGGAGAGCATGTGCGTCGCGAAGCTGTGACGCATGGTGTGCGGACTCACCTCGGGCGGGATCCCCACGCGCCGGGCGTAACGCTTCAACAGTTCCCAGATCCGCTCCCGCCGCAGACGCCGCCCTCGATACGAGAGAAGCGCCCACGAGGGCGGCGACGGCGCCCGGGCGGAGAGCAACGGCCGCTCCAAGGCCAGGTAACTGCGAAAGGCTTCCACCGCCCGCGCGCCCAACGGCACGATCCGCTGCTTGTCCCCCTTGCCCCGACAGATGCAGTAGCCCTCGTCGAGATGCATGTCTTCGAGCTTCAGACTCGACAGCTCGCTCGCCCGGCAACCGGTAGCGTACAACAGCTCCAACAAGGCCCGGTCGCGTCGCCAAAACAGATCCCGCTCCCGAGGCCCCTCCAGCAGCCGGCTCACCTGCTCGATGCTCAACACTTTGGGGATCCGCTCCCACAGTTTCTGGCTCCCCAACAGCTCGGCCAGGTTGTCTTGCAGCACGCCTTCCAGCTGCAGATAGCGGAAGAGGACCTTCAGCGACACCAGATGCCGGGCCAGCGTCGCCGGGCTGAACTGCTTCTCGTGCAACCAACCGGCATAGTCGGCCAGTTCGCGAACCGTCAGGTCCGGGATGCTCCGACCGCCGAGCCACTCAAAGAATCGCTTCAAGTCGCGGCGATACGCAGCCACCGTGTTGTCGGCCAGGTGACACTCGCCAGCCGCATACTCGACGAACGAATCGAGCCACACGCTGCCCAGTCCACGGGCTCTGGGTGGCTGCGGGCGAAGCCGCTTACGGGGGGAATCGTGCATGGGTCACGGGGGAAGAAAGCGAAAAAACCGAAAGGCACCCTCTCTTCCGTTTCGGACGGCAGTCTGGTGAGCCTTGACAAAATGTAGGGGGGATAGGGATTTGAGATTTGAGATTTGAGATCTGAGATCTGACGTGCCGTGGCCACGCCAGTGGCACCCTACGCGCCACGCCGCCTTCGGTCCCCTCCTTCCTTCGTCCTCCTTCCTTCGTCCTCCGTCCTTCCCATTCCGCCGCGCCAAATCGATTTGAAATTGGGCCAGCCGTTTTGGTAGGCTCATTCCTGGCAGCCCACAAGGCGAGCCGCTTTGATCTTTGACAATTGACGCTTTCGACAAATTGCCCTCGCGCTCGGCATACGGCCGTCAGGCCCAACCCAATCGCCGCTTGGCGGCTGCGCACATGGCTCGTGCTCCTGCGGAGCACGGGCGAGGGACTTCCGGATCATGGAAATCATGCGGGGGGAGGTAAACATAGGTGGTACATCCCACGACAAAGTAAGTAGACACCCATGAATTATGCAACACCTCCCCACTTTCGGGTTAGTTCACTTACGTCTTTTCGCCTAAATGCAACGCTTGAAATAACTGGTACTTACAAATGTGCGCCGCGTCGCAAAATTTGCATCACAACACGTGAGGCTTTCCACAATTCCCTCCCTTAACCTGGGGGCGATCCGCGGAGTGCCGGCCGGCTGCGGAGGCGGTTTGCAGGATCACCCCCCCCAGATAGAACAAGAGAATCCGCTGTTGGATATGGACTACCCAACGGCGAAGGCTCGGCGGATTCTCTCGTTCTCGCAGCTCAATTCCCCAAGTTATTTCTGGATGGGGCCTTTCCTTCATT
>JBDKTH010000505.1:0-5298 GCA_039680305.1 Thermoguttaceae bacterium
GAAACGGGTGACGTTGGTGACCACGCCCTCGAGGATCATGCCTTCGCCGAGGTCGCTGATCTCGTGGATCCCTTCGGCAAACTCCGGCACGCGGAATTCCTGACGCGGATCGCGGCCCGGCTTTTCCAGCTCCTCGAGAATGTCTTCGATCGTCGGGAGTCCGGCCCGATCGTCGACAAACTGCCGCGGATCAAGCCGTTTGAGCACGGCCGTATTGCCGATCAGGGTCTGCGACGACGCACCGGCCTCGCGGGCCATCTTCTCCACGAGATAATAGCTTTCCGGATGGACGGCCGAATTGTCCAGCGGTTGCCGGCCGCCGCGAACGCGCAGGAATCCCGCACTCTGCTGAAACGCCTTGCTGCCCAGCCGGGGAACGCTGTGCAGGTCCTCGCGGCTGGAGAACGCGCCGTGGGCGTTGCGATACTGGAGGATCGCCTCGGCCAGCTTCGGGCCGATCCCGGACACGTAGCTCAACAGTTGCACGCTCGCCGTGTTCAAGTCGACGCCGACCATGTTGACGCAGGATTCCACCTCGCGGTCGAGCGCCTTGCGAAGCTTGGTCTGGTTGACGTCGTGTTGGTACTGGCCCACGCCGATCGACTTGGGATCGATCTTGACCAACTCGGCCAACGGGTCCTGCAAACGCCGGGCGATGCTGATCGCTCCCCGGACGGTGAC
Source organism: Thermoguttaceae bacterium (assembly GCA_039680305.1). Lineage (GTDB taxonomy): Bacteria > Planctomycetota > Planctomycetia > Pirellulales > Thermoguttaceae > JBDKTH01. The sequence continues at coordinate 682 of JBDKTH010000505.1, forward strand.
ATCGAGGTCGGGGAATTCTTCCCGGGCGACGTCGCTGGCCGAGTAGATCGAGGCGCCTGACTCGTTCACGCTCACCTTGGCCACTTTGCGGCCACTGGTCCGCAGCAGCGAGGTGACGAAGGCGTCCGTTTCCCGCGACGCGGTTCCGCTGCCGATGGCGATCAGGTCGACCTTATGCCGGTCGATCAAACGCAGGAGGATTGCGGCGGCTTCGTCGGTCTTGTTGTGGGGCGGGGTTGGATAGATCGTCGCGTTTTCGAGGAACTTTCCCGTCGCGTCAACCACGGCCACCTTGCAGCCGGTGCGAAAGCCGGGATCGAGGGCCAGCACCACGCGCTGACCTGCCGGCGGGAAGAGGAGCAGTTCGCGGAGGTTTTGCGAGAAGACCACGATCGCCTCCGCGTCGGCGGTGTCCTTCATCTCGGCCAGAAGGGCGGCTTCCACTGAGGGTGAGAGGAGCCGTTGGTAGCAGTCGGCCACCGTCTCGACCAGTTCGCGTCGGAAGAGAAACGACGGATTGGTGACCAGCCGTCCGGTGAGGCGGCGGGTCATCGCCTCGTCGTCGCTCTCGATCCCGACGCGCAGAACCTCTTCGGCCTCGCCGCGGCGCATGGCCAGGTAGCGGTGCGAGGGGACCTTGGCCAGGGGCTCGCGATGGTCGTAGTACATCTCGAACTTGCTGGGCTTGGTGGCCCAATCCCGCTTGACCTGGGAGACGAGCATTCCCTGTTTCATCGTTTCGCGCACGGTGTTGCGGATCTCGGCGTCGTCGGCCCATTCTTCCGCCAGGATATCGCAGGCTCCGCGAAGGGCCGTCTCGCCGTCGGGCACTTCTTGGGCGGGATTGATGTACGGCCGGAGCACTTGTTCGCGGGAGCCGCCCGGGTTGACCTGCCGCCGGAGGATCGCGGCCAGCGGTTCCAGGCCACGCTGCCGGGCGATCGTTGCCCGGGTGCGGCGTTTGGGCTTGAAGGGAAGATAGATCTCTTCCAAAACCTTCTTGTCCTGACAGGTGAGGATCTTCTGGCGGAGGGCATCGTCGAGTTTACCCTGCTCGGCGATCGTCTTGAGGATTGTGGTCTTGCGATCGGCCAACTCGCGGAAGGAGTTGACGGCATCGTCGATCGCCCGCAGCGCCGCTTCATCCAGCCCGCCGGTTCGCTCCTTGCGGTATCGGGCGATGAAGGGAATCGTATTTCCCTCGGCGAGAAGCTGTGCCGCCGGCCGCACCTTTGCCGCGGGCAACTGGCACGCCGCCGCGACTTTTGCCACTTCCTGCTCCAGATCGAACACGACTTCGTTCGCTTCGCTCATCGCTCGTTCCCACACCACGGACCGGGACGCATTCCAAATCGCAAAGCGACCATTATAGGGGAGCGATTCAGAACAGGAAACGACGGGGATGGTGCTTGGGCGGGAATTCCGGTACAATGTCGTTCTCCTCCCACCTTTGTGGCAAACGACACAGCATGCAATCCAGCCGCTCTCAACCCCCTCGCGATCCGTCGGCACTCTTCCTGAATGCCGCCTGCGTCGCAGCGATGCGTCGGGCGGAGCCCCGACATCGGGGCCGTCTGGAGCAGCTCTACCGCCTTTGGGAGACGTGGAACGACAGGTTCTTCGCCGGTCGATTGACCACGCCGCGGATCGTGTTCGATCGGTCCGGTGTTTCCAGCCGCTATGGCAGTTGTGGCCCGACCTCTCGTCCTGACGCCCTTTCGCGGATCCGCTTGCGCCTGTCGCTTTTGACCGGGAGTCATCCCAAGGTGCGTGCGGGCAAGAAGCACGCCAAGAGCCGGTTTCGCCTGGTGGCGGAAGTGTTGCTCCACGAGATGGTTCACCAATGGCAACAGGAAGTCGTGGGCGACGCGGTTGGGGACTGGTGCAGCCATGGCGCGGCCTTCTGCCAGAAGTGCAACGACATCGGGAGCCAGTTGCGGCTCCTCCCCGTGCGAATTGCCACCGACGTGAGCCAAGACGCGACTCTTCCCAGTTGCGCTTACTGGCCGCATAGTGCGAGGAGAAAGGTCGTGCGCTACCCCGTCCCTCGCCGTGGTGGGTGACAGGTTCACCTGCTTTGCGGCCCGCGTGGCCATCGCCGAACGGACCATTCCAGACGACTGGTCCCAGTTCCGTCATCGATAGCCTCCATCGTTGGCTTCTCCGCGACCACACCCCTCATCCGTAGAGCGTTCGCTCGTTCGTGCACGGCGACTTCGTGTTGTGGTCAAAAAGTTGGGCGATCGACGAAGTTGGAACATGCAGCGAGAGAAGCAGTTACGGTCACCGGAAAAGCCGTAAGTCGCTAACTCCAGTGAGGTATGTTGCAAAGGGTCCATTCCCTGCCGCCAGAAAACTGCCGTCCTGGCAGCAATCCAGGACGCACACTGCCACACGCTAGAAGTTGAACGCATGACCCTGCCGGCAACCATTTTGTTGGTCGAATTGCGGAGTCGAGCGGTCGCACGGTGGTTTGGGGTGAGGTTTGTACTCACGGGAGTTCGCTCTTTCGTCTCTCCGGTCGCAAGCGACCGGGCTCAACAAGACATGCGTCTACCGATTGAATGGCTTTGGGGCGAGATTCGTAGCTTGAGCCTACCAGATTGGCTGGCCCAATTTCCAGTCTTTCGTGTTCGCCTACGGAAAATTTCCTGATGGCGTTTGGGGGATCGTCGTTTCCTTTCTCCTGTTCTTTCCGCGTCCAGGCTGCCGATGGGATCGTCAAGACGTCCTGCGATGCCAGGGCGTTGCAGATGCCGCATGCCGATGGTAGTTTAGGTGGGCTGCGGCTAACCTTCGAACCACCCTTTGTCGGGAGCATTGACGACGATGACGAGAAAGAACGACACCTCCAGCGCGAACGTCTCTCGCCGGCAGTTTCTCACGCGTTCTTCGCTGGCGCTGGCAGGCGCGGCGGCGGCGGTTACTCAGGCCCCGTGGGTGAACGTCGCCCAGGCGGGCGCAGGCAGCGAGATCAAGATTGGGCTGATCGGCTGCGGCGGGCGCGGGACCGGGGCCGTGCTGGATGCCCTGGGCGCTGCGACCAAGGTCATCTATCCGTCGGCCGGTTACCACACCGAGGACGTCGCCCAAGGCACGGCGGTCGAGAAAAAGGACATCAAGGTTGTGGCCCTGGCCGACCTGTTCGAGGATCGCCTGACGCGCTGCAACGAGCAGCTCACCAAACTCGGCCTCCCAGTCCCCAAGACGATGTGCTTCACCGGCTTCGATGCCTACAAGCAACTGCTGGCCGTGTCGGAGGTCAACTACGTGATCCTGGCCACTCCGCCGCATTTCCGGCCGATGCATCTGCGGGCCGCCATCGAGGCGGGCAAGCATGCGTTCGTCGAGAAGCCGGTGGCCGTCGATGCGCCGGGGGTGCGGACCGTGATCGAGGCCGGCCAGTTGGCCAAGCAGAAAGGGCTGGGGATCGCCGCGGGCACGCAGCGACGCCATCTGAAGAGCTACCAGGAAGCGATCAAACGCATTCACGGCGGCGCGATCGGCGAGATCGTCTACGCCCGGTGCTATTGGAACGGCGGGCAAATCTGGGTGGTCGAACGCAAGGAAGGCTGGAGCGACATGGAATGGCAGCTCCGCAACTGGAACTACTTCACCTGGCTCGCCGGCGATCATATCGTCGAACAGCACGTTCACAACCTTGACGTCATGAACTGGGTCTTGGGAGCCCATCCGCTTCGCGCCGTCTCCGGTTTAGGCGGACGGCAGGTGCGCGTGGGCGAGCGGCACGGCCATATCTTTGACCATTTCGCTGTGGAGTTCGAATCTCCCGGCGGCGTGCGGATGTTCAGCCAGTGCCGTCAGATTAACGGGTGCGATAGCAAGGTCGAGGAGGCCGTGGTGGGAACGCTCGGATCGAGCAACTGCAAGAATTCGATCCGGCCCACCAAGGGCCAGGCCTGGCGGTTCCGCGGTCAGGACCCCAACCCTTACCGCCAGGAGCATGAAGACCTGATCGCCAGCATTCGCGCCGGCAATCCGATCAACGAGGCCCAGGCCGTGGCCGAAAGCACGATGACCGGGATCATCGGTCGCGAAGCGGTCTACAGCGGCAAGGCGGTCGAGTGGGACGAGGCGATGAAATCGACCAAGCGGCTTGGACCGGAGCGTTATGAGTTCGGCCCCTGCCCGATGCCCGCCGTGGCGATGCCTGGCAGCTACCGGTTCTCGTAACGGCCCTCGCAGGCGTGCTGAGTTCGACCTACAACGCATGATCGCCCTGGCACGAAGGCGTGCCGGGGCGATTGCGTTTTGGGACTCTGTTGGCATACCGGTTGCGACGCATGAGGTGGTGAATCGCGCCATATTGGGACGCTGTTTCAAAGGTGGTAATTTCATTCCCCTCTCCCTTCGGGAGTGGGAGTTTGGAAACAGCGTAAGGCATCCGAGGAGGGAATCATTACATTCGGAGTAAGTCATGGCCACAACCAAGGATCCCGTGTGCGGGATGACCGTTCAACCGGAAAGAGCGGCGGGCAAGAGCGAATACCAGGGCGAGACCTTCCACTTCTGCGCCACCGGCTGCAAACACCGGTTCGATGAAGCCCCGCAAAACTACATCCAACCGGCGAAAGCCAAGTCCTGGCTCTCCTGGCT
>JBDKTH010000862.1:0-2304 GCA_039680305.1 Thermoguttaceae bacterium
AATGAACCTCACAGGTCGTCTCCGGGCTTGGCACGAAAGCGATAAATCCCGGGGGGTTGGGGGCAGAACTCCCCAACGAGGCACCCACAGATTCTGCCCAAGAGTCAAAAAGGGAGGGGAAAGGCGAGCGCGTCAGCCAGTCGCCTCTGGTTGGGGGGATGATCCTGCAAACCGCCTCCGCAGCCGGCCAGCACTCCGCAGATCGCCCCCAGGTTTAGCGCGAGAATTGTGGAAAGCCTCACGTGTTGTGATGCAAATTTTGCGTCGCGGAGCATATTCGCAAGTGACGTCTAGCTGGATAGTTGCATTTGCGAGAAAAGACGCAAGTGAACTAACCAGAAAGTGGGGGGGGTGTTGCATAATTCATGGTGATCTACTTAGTTTGGATGTCCATACACCACCAATCCTTATCTCCCCTCACATGGTTCTCCTGTTCGGGGACTTCCAGCCCGTGCTTCGTGCGGAGCACGGGCCGTGCGCAGCCGCCAAGCGGCGCTTGGGGCGCGCCGGACGGGCGTACGCTGAAGCGCGAGGGAAATTCGCCGAAAGCGTCAATTGTCAAAGATCAAACCGGCTCGCCTTGTGGGCTGCCAGGAATCAGCCTAGCAGAACGGCTGGCCCAATTTCAACACGATTTGACGCGGCGGAATGAGGAATCAGGAAGGACGAAGGACGGGACCTAATCAAATAGGGCGGGCCTCGCAAGCTCGGCACCGCCCTTGCTTCGATCTTGTCCGTCAAAACCCGTCGGATTGGGTTTCGGGCTTCACTTGCTGGTCAACGCGAAATCCGCGCTGCTGGTTCCGTCGGCGGGCACGTCGAGGCTCAGCGTCGTGCTGGCCGGATCGCTGTACTTGCGAGGGACCACCTGACCGGGGATCGTCTTCATGCCCTGGCCCTGGGCGATCGATTGCAGGTCGGCCATCGACATCCCGCGAAGGTTGGGCGGGAGCTTGGCCTGGTCGATCTTGCTGATCGAGACCTTGTTGGCGCCCGTTTGCGCGCCGTTGGTCAGCTTGAAGGTCCCGTCCGCCTCGGTCACGGCAAAGCCGGCGTGCTTTTCCCCGAGGAACCGGACTTCCGCCCCGCCGAGCGGCTGGCCGTCGAGCGTGACCTTGCCCGAGACCGTCGCTGTCGGCACGCCCTCGGGCGTCTTGCTGCAACCCAAGAGGGTTCCCCAGGCGAGGCCGAGGAGAACGATCGAGGCTATCGTCTTGCCACCCATGATCCGGCCCTCCCTAGAATTCGCCCACGACCTGGCCGTCGGCAATGTAGTTGAGCTTGGCGAACGTGAGGTAGTCAATCGTTTGCGAGATGAACCTCGTCGAGCCATCGCCCAAGGCAAACTGCGCCCCGCCGGGATGCTTGCTGCTGAACGTCCGGGCGAACACGCGGCCCTGGGAGTCGCCGTTCCACGGGACGTTAATCCCGCCTTCGTTGATGTAGGCGGCAAGGTTCGTGTTGGAAATGCTGGTGCTTGAGGCGGTGGGCACGGCGCCGTGGCAGCAGGTGTTCACACCGCACAAGGCCCAGGGACCCCAGGTCGCATCGGTCTTGAACTGCGTGCCGCCGAGCGATTCCCCGAGCGCGATCGAGTTGCTAGTGCCGTCGGTGATGGTGGCCATTTTGGCCGCCCCGTTGTTGCCGAACATCCCTCGGCGGATGTCGCTGGCCGCAGAGGCGTACGAGCCGCTGTCGTCATTGAACACGCCGGTCGCGAAGAAGTAGTTAGTCCGCCGGGCGTTCCGCATGCTGTAACGGTCGGTGGTCCCTGCGGCATTCGAACGCAACTCGCCGGCGGTGGGGGCCGAAGGGCATTCAAACGCGGAGACCCGGGTCTGGACCACCGCCTCGTTGATCGTGTCGGTGCCCAGCACGCCGACCGAGTTCTGATCCGACATGCTCGAACAGACGTTGCAGTTGTACTTGTCGAACAGGGGACGCTGCTCCAGGAAGGGGAGGAGCAATACCCAACCGGTGGTATTCTTCACCTGTCCGGGAAACTGGCTCGAAGCTCCGCTCTGCCGGCCGCAATTGAGAATTGCCGGGGGGAACGTCAGGTGGACGTCGTGGTAATTGTGCAGGGCGAGCGCCATCTGCTTGAGGTTGTTGCTGCACTGTGAGCGGCGGGCCGCCTCGCGGGCCGCCTGGACGGCCGGCAGCAGGAGGGCGATTAAGATACCGATGATGGCGATGACCACCAACAGTTCGACCAGGGTGAAGCCTCGTTCTCGATCGCGTTCCATGGGACCGTATCCTCCGCCAGCGAAGAGAGTGTGGAAAAGCAGAACAACCCCCGTTGTC